>JAFAHH010000284.1 GCA_019237355.1 Acetobacteraceae bacterium
AAACTTCCTTGCAGATTGCACATCCCGCTCTCGAACCTTCCGCTCCGGCCGAGATTCCATCCGGTGTAGGTGCCAATCGGCGTTTGCAGGAAGGCAGAACGGATGCCGCCAATATCGTTGCCATCAGCATCGACCTGCATCGTAAGCACGCCGTAGCTTGCGGTTCCAACACGCGGCGGCTCGATGCTGATGATGCCGCTGCTATCGCCCGGCCTGAACAGTGGGCCGAAATCGAGTACATGCAGGGGATCATATACGCGCAAGGTGGAAAGCGGCGGCCGGGGCACCCCGCCATAGTTGGTGGCCGGGATGGCCGGAAGCCGGACCTCATCCGGGGCCACCAGGGTGCGACCGGCGATGTGCGGCAAAGCGCTGGGCGGCGGCTCCTTGCCGGCGGTCAGCCATTCATTAAAGTCGCGCAGCAAAGCGCGCATGGTCCAAAGCTGCGGGTTCGGGTTGGGCTGTTGCTGGCAGTTCAGGAAGGGAGGCTTCGCGGGGAGCGGGAGGGAAGCCGGCGAATGCTGGGTGCTGGCCATGATGTAGGTTCGCACATTCCCCGGATCGGCAACGTCTTCGCGCCCAAGCGGATCCGTAAGCCCAAGCGATTGCCGCCCTTCCCACATCTCGAGCGCCGTTGCGACATGGAAGATGCGCGGACAGGTATTCGTTGTTGTGCAACGGTCGAGCAAACCCTGATCGCGCATCGTTAGCGGATCGAACTGGCGGGCATAGGTGAAGGGAAAGTCGTAAGCGGGGTAGGTACGATCTGTCTGTTCGCCCCAGGCTCGCACCGGCTGACCGAAGCGAACATTTAGCGGCATCAAGCCGCCACCGATATGCGGGTAAGCGCCATCAAAAACCCGGCTCCCCTTCTCGTCTTCATTGAAGCCAAGCGCGATGAAGCTGCGAATCATCCGCCCGCTTTGGGAGGAGCCCTCGATCATCGCGATCTGGCCGGGCCGGTAGAGCGGATTGGCCGCTCCGGTATCGTCCTTTTCGCTGTTGCGCAGAAAGGAACCCAAGTCTCGCGTCGCCGCGAAGCCGATTCCCAGCACGGCCGGGTCTTTGGCGCGGTAGATCAGCTCGTAAAGCCGACCCGGTTCGAACCCGGCCGGGTAGCAGAGCCATCGGGGATCCGGATTCGGCGGCCCCGCCTCGCTGCAATCACCGAAGCTCCATTCACTGTTTGGGATTGGAACGCGTCGGTCTTGCTCATGTGCCCGCACGGTGAGGCTGGGAAGAAAGCCGTCGGGAAGCGGTGTCCGGTTATCCGTGCTTACCGTGGGGTAGCTATCGTAGCTATTGAAAGGGTAGATTTGGACTTGCTGGCCAGTGTTGATCGGAATGGTCGTTGTCGGCCGGGGGGTGATGATCTCGCTACGAACCAAGCCGGTGATTGGTGAACCGTCCGGGTTATGAGCTATGATCGGCGGCATCAGTACCCGGTCCCAGCCGGGTAGGGCGTCCATCTCCCAGCCCCACCAGACCAGGGCGTATCCTTCTTGCATGAGGTGGCCATCGCCGGGCGAGGTAAGGGCGTTTCGCTCAGCGATGGTGCGGGAAACTCCGTCGTTGAAAGCGGCGAGGGCTAGCTTATTGCCGCGATTGTTGACTTCGAAAAACAGGACACGGTTGGCATGCGCCATGTCGGCCGGCTTGAGGATTTCGACATTGGTCGAATATTCGACCAACCCGCTTGCATTGCGCGGCGCGAGGTTGAGATCCTGGATGATCGCGTTCTTCGGGTCGGCGGGGTCAAGTACGCCATAGGCGCGGGCGAAAATGCGTTCATAAGCGCCGACAGTGTTGAACTGCTGGCCCCCGAAGGCTGGCTCGGTACGAACTACTTCGAAATGCGTGATCCGGGCCTCCGCTGTGCCGATAGCCAGGGCGAGCGCCAGGCTCGCCAGAATGGGTCGGGGGTGGAGCGCCATTTGCTTCCTCCGGGCATTCGGTATTGCGCGGCTCTGATTCAGACACGGCAGCACAGGACAGGCTACGATGAAAGTCGGCGTTATTGGGGCTGCCAATGTGTGCGCCGATGCCGCCGTTATGGCCACGGTCTTGCGGGGTTAGGCGCGGGAGGTTCTTCTCGTTGACTGGCGCCGGAGCGAGCCCGCCGCCTCACTTGCGAACCAGCCGGCCGCTCTGCAACGAAGCGCCAAGACTTTACGGAAGGCCGGGCAGCATCTGCGGCAGACGTGACGGAAGTCACACGACGCCGTTCCCATTCGGTAAGCTACCTTGCGTCGGTTCGAGCAGTTTCTTCGGCGGGTACGGGAAATGCGCAAACGACGGTCGGCGCTTGCGGCCGCTTTCCTCACCGTGAACTATTCGGCGCCGACCCTTGCCGACGCGGTTATCGATCAGATGCATGTGGCAGAAATGGCCTGGTGGCGAAAGGACTTGTCCGAGCCCTCGCGACACTCGGCACGGCTGCAGACATTACCCGGGAAGCCCGCGCTGAGGAGCTCAAACTGGACTGCACGACGCCGCTGCCAGGGTAGGTCTCCGAAGGGCGATGGGAACTCTCGACGATGATGCAGTACGAACTTTACCGCGCTGGCCAGGATACCTCGATCCAGACGCATTATCGCGGGTGCAAGAATACGGTCAATGTAATCACCTGCGCGAGTGCCATCACCGCAACGCGCCCGAAGAATATCATAATCTTGGTCCAGGCAAGCAAGCTTGAGGCGGCAGTTCCCAGCTCGGGCAACATCTGATATTGTGCCACTATGACTTCTCGGACTCTTCTCTGGCTGCGGCCCCTAGACCATTTCATCCTAGTAGCGGTAGGCTATGTCATCCTACTGATTGTCAGTCTCTTTGTCGGCTGCGGCCTATTCTATTTGTTTTTTCAAGCCGTCCAGCGTATCGATTGGGTAATCCTCTCTTTCGGAACAAGCTGGTTACTCCTGGCGATGATTTTTGGTGCATGCATAGCGCTATTCGGCATGCGCTCCTGCGTCGTGACGCGTCTAGGATATGGGCTGCTTGAAATCTTAATAGGAGTTGATGTCGTGTTTATGACGGTCACGGCCATCGGCGCCAACGGCACGCCGCTTGATCCAGTCAAGCGCGAAGAAACAGTCATCAAGATCGCTGCCGGCATGTACATCGTCATTCGGGGGCTCGACAATCTAATACAAGGGTATCGCCACTATTGGAAATGGTGGACCGGGCCGATTCGCTAACCCTGCCTCCCGCAGAACTTGGATGAGGAGACGCTCGTGGACTATTTCAAAGCTGTGAAGTTCAGCCCGATTGAGAACATGACGGGCGGTAGGCGAGCCTGACTCAGCAGGATTGAACCGGCTTAGCCAGCGAGCCCAAGAACAGCGCCTGCGAGCAAACCTGTCGTCGTGATCAACCCTGCCCAGGAGGAAAACGGGTTGAACCGCCGGCTTGGCGCCTCAGTGCGCCGATCCCGGCCAGCGAGCATTACAAAATAGTACCGGCCCCACGGGAGGTGAACCGTGCGGCGCACGTCAACCCCGTGCTCGACGGCATAGCGCATTCCGAACGCATATTGAATCGCCGCGAGCTGGTCGGGCGAGAAGCTGGTCGCAACCTCCCGAGGCAGGCGTGCAAGGAAACGCGACGTGAACGCATCATCATTGGTCTTGAACATAAGAGGAACTTTATAGGACCAATGGTTGCCCATCCTTTAAGAAGTACCGATGTTGCGAACATTCCGGCCTTGTCTGAGGAACGCAGCGCGATCAAAGGTGATCCGTAGAGCTCTTTGAGATTGCTTTTGCGAGCGCCTTCGCGCGCTCCTGGACTTGGACCCAACTTTAGTCAAGCGCGATCTGCTCGAGTCGTCCAACGGCTGCGCCGACCCGCGATGACAGGAAATGGGTGCAAGGACGCTGTCGGGCTGATGGCGCCGGTACAAGGGTGTTCTCTCTTTAGCCCGGGCAAGTTTCTCTTGACAGACAAGCTGGGCCTGTGTTCTCGTTATGATCGGATATGGACCGCTCCTCCCCTACCAACCGGCCTTTCGGACCGCCTGGCCCTAATTATTGCAGGGCTGCGCGGGGGTTGGCCGCGCATATGGCGAAGGACGGGTCGGCTGTCGCGGTGCTTTTTCTGGCCTGGGCACGGTTGGGCCGGCTGGCTTCCCGTTTTGAGCGGCTGGTTGCGGCGGTCCGCGCCGGGCGACTTCCGCCGGCGCCGCGCGAGCAGACCTGACTGCCATAGACCGCCGTCCCCGGTGCGCGCGCGTGATGTTCCGTGAAACATACAGGGTCTCTGCCAGCGCGTATCGGACGAGGCGCTAGCAGGCTGCGGAAAAACGCTGAAGTCGGTCGTTCGTAAAGCAACGAACAGAAGGCCAGGGGCTTTGCCCCTGGACCCCAGCAAAGGCAGAGCCTTTGCAATCCAATCACTTAGTGGATGGGGTCTGGGGCCTTTCGGGCCCGCCATGCGAACAGCATGCTCGTCACGCGAGGAGCGTGCTCTTCGCACGACGCATGACGGGTCCGGGGCAGAGCCCTGGCCTTCCTGTTTCAGCAGACTGCTGAGCAGATCGCGATCAGGTGGAATCGCCGAAGGCGATCCACATCGCGTGAATCTGCTCGCAAAACAAAGCTAGAGCGCTTCCACGTGAGTGGAAACCGCTCTAGACCAGATGTTGTTCCCAAGGACTTTGGTCCACCACCTGGGTCAAACCCGCGACGGATGAAAAAGCGGTGCGGTGCGCTATCCCCGGCGCCGGCCGACGCAGCCCAAGGTGTGATTTCGCATTAGCGCTATGCCCCTCCAAGGGGGCTGCGTCCCACTCTCTCCGGTACAAGACCGCCCTTGAGCGAAATCCCATGCCGGTAAACACTGGAGCGGACGACCAAGTCACAGGAGGACCGATGCGGGTTTGGGCAGGGATGGTCGCGATCCTTATGGCAGGTACAGCCCTTCCGGCTGCTGCCGCGGATGGCGGATTCAACGTGCGGACCGCGGGCGATCTTGCCGCACTCTGCGCCGGGGAGCCTGGCGGTCCGCGGAGGGCAGCAGCCGAAAATTTCTGCGACGGATTTGCGCAAGGCGTGGTCTCGCTCGAACTTCGCCATGAGAAGCGGGCGTTCTGCATCCCCAATCCCTCTCCTTCCCGGCAGCAGACGATGCGTGAATTCGTAACCTGGGCGCGTGCCAATCCGTCCCGGCTTGATGCGCCGTCGACGGAAGGTTTGCTGCAATTCTTCCGCGAGCGATTCCCGTGCTCGAAGGGATAAGGAGGCGGTATGGTAGGTTGCCGCCCGAGCCAGGTAGGGGCTCAATGAATTTCCGCGATGCCGGCGGGCCGCTTTCATCCGAAGCAGCCTAAGAAAGGACGAAGGAGGGTAAATCATGAATGTTGGTTTTATCGGCCTCGGCATTATGGGACGGCCGATGGCGGGGCATCTGCAGAAAGGCGGTCACACGCTCTTTCTCTATGATATCGGCAAGCTGCCGGACGATCTGTTGAGCGCGGGCGCTACCGGCTGCGCCTCCGGCAAAGAGGTTGCGAGCAAGGCCGAGATCATCATTACGATGGTGCCAGACACTCCGCATGTGCAAAGTGCGCTGTTTGGCAAGGAGGGCGTCGCCGAGGGGCTTTCACCCGGCAAGATCGTGGTCGATATGAGCTCAATCTCTCCCATTGCCACCAAGGACTTCGCTCGCCGGATCAAGGAACGCGGCTGCGAATACCTGGATGCTCCGGTCTCGGGTGGTGACGTGGGCGCCAAGGCGGCCTCGCTGACGATCATGGTGGGCGGCTCGCAGCAGGCATTCGATAAGGTGAGGCCGCTGCTTGAGCTGATGGGCAAGAATATCACGCTCGTCGGGGATAATGGCGATGGACAGACAACCAAAGTTGCCAACCAAATTATCGTTGCCCTGACCATCGAGGCGGTGGGCGAAGCGCTGCTGTTCGCGGCCAAAGCAGGCGCTGACCCAGCCAAAGTGCGCGCGGCGTTGATGGGCGGGTTCGCCAGCTCGCGCATCCTGGAGGTACATGGGGAGCGCATGATCAAGCGCAATTTCGACCCGGGATTCCGGATCGAGCTGCACCAGAAGGACCTCAATCTCGCCCTGCAGAGCGCCCGGCAGCTTCAAGTAAGCCTTCCGAACACGGCAAACTGCCAGGAACTATTCAATGCCTGCGCGGCGAATGGCGGCGCGGCCTGGGACCACTCGGGAATGCTGCGTGCGCTCGAACTGCTCGCGCATTTCGAGATCGGGCAGACTACGGGCTAATCAGCAGGCCGTGTGGCGAGCCTGGACTGACCCGGGCCAGCTAAGGCCACACCCGTCGGGGGTGAACGAGAACGGAAGAAGCAGGGGTGGAGGAGATGACCAGCAAACCGCGTGAGCTGCTCCGAGCGATGTTCGATGCGGCGGTCTCGGCCGCGCTGCCGGACAAATCCGTGCCTGACCATCTGCCGCCTCCTCCTAAGGGCCGCACCGTCGTTGTGGGCGCGGGCAAGGCTTCCGCCGCCATGGCCCGTGCACTCGAGCAACATTGGCCGGGTCCGCTAACGGGGCTCGTGGTCACGCGCTACGGCCATGGCGTCCCGTGCGAGCGGATTGAGATCGTGGAGGCCGCACACCCCGTCCCCGATGCTCAGGGCCGCGAGGCCGCAGCCCGGATTTTAGAGATGGTGCAAGGGCTCACCGAGGATGACCTGGTGATCGCCCTGATCTCGGGAGGCGCCTCGGCGCTGCTTAGCCTGCCGGTGCCGGGTCTTACGCTCGAGGACAAGCAGGCGATCAACCGCGCCCTGCTCCGTTCCGGGGCGCATATCGGCGAGATGAATTGCGTGCGAAAGCATCTCTCCGC
>JAFAHH010000946.1 GCA_019237355.1 Acetobacteraceae bacterium
GTCAGTTCTGCGGCCACCCTTTGGCGCGTTAGCCGATCACCTCATCAGGGTGTTGATGAGGCGGTAATCGGTGCGGAAACGCTTCTTGCCACTAGTTGCGCGGATCTCATGCTCGAGCATCATTGCCTCGTCACGGGCGCCAACGGATTTCTCGCCATGAACCTGGTCGAGCAACTAACCAAGGGGAGGTGGCGGGTCATTGCGCTATGCCAGCCGGGAACCGACTTCCGGTATTTGGGGCGCTTTCCGGTCGATCTGATTGAATGCGACATCCGCGACGCCGCCTCTGTTGCTTGCGCCATTCCTCAGAAGCTGCAGGCTGTTTTTCATGCCGCCGCCATTACGTCGCTATGGTCGAGGCACCGCGCCATCCAGAGAGAGGTGAACGTTGCGGGCACACGAAACGTCGTCCAGGCTTGCCTCCAACGAGAGGTCCGTAAGCTGATCCATACCTCTACCTGGAATACGTACGGTCTAGGCCACCGGGCAATTTCAGAGGCAACACAACAATCTGGCGGTCAGTCAGGGATCAGCTACGTGCAGACAAAATACCTGGCCGAAGAAGAGGTCCGCCGCGGGGTAGAACAAGGCCTTGATGCTGTGATCATCAATCCATGCCACATCATGGGCCGTTATGATACCCACAATTGGGGACGAATGTTCAAGCTGGTTGCACAAGGCCGATTGCCGGGTATTCCACCGGTGAGAGGGTCCTTTTGTCATGCCGAGGCGGTGGCGTTGGCCCACTTGGTAGCCGTTGATCGCGGCCGGCAAGGGGAAAATTATTTGCTCCCCGGGGTCGAGGCGAGCTTTGCCGAAGTCATCGCCATTATCGCGGAGCTGGTAAAACGACCGCCACCACGTTGGCAAATCCCGGTCAGCGGCTTCAGAGCGATCGTCTACGCGAAAGCGGCATTAGCCTTCTTGACGGGCAAGGAGCCAGACCTCACACCAGATGCGCTGGCGTTAATGCTCAATGAGCCTCGGATCGAGACCGAGAAGGCCGAGCGGGAGCTTGGGTATCGGCGCGTACCGCTGCGAACCATGCTCGAGGATACCCATCAATGGCTCGCTGATGAGGGTTTATTGGCTTGAATCAATCGCTATCGGGAAGAGGACGGCATCGCTATGACTAGCCTCAGCGGAGCACAGCTGGTTGCGCGCGCGCTGCGGGATGAGGGCATTCGCTTTGCGTTCGGGATTCCCGGCGCACAGAACCTTGAGCTTTACGATTGCCTCGATCACTCGGCGGATATCCGCCCGGTGCTCGTCACGGATGAGCGCAGTGCACCCTTCATGGCGGCCGGTATCGCACTTGCCTGCGGGCAGCTTGGCTGTGTTCTGCTCGTCCCTGGGGCGGGCCTTACCCGTGCGCTCTCGGGAATCGCCGAAGCCTATTTGGATAACGTTCCGCTGCTGGTATTGGCAACCGGCGTTCGCAATGACATGGGCAAGGGCTTCCAGCTGCACGAAATCGACCAGCTGGCGCTAGCGCGCCCGGTGACAAAAGGGCAGGTCAGGGTCGATCGGGCGGTCGATCTCTATCGAGAAATCAGAATGGCCTGCGCCCTGGCGCGGACACCACCCGCTGGGCCGGTAATCGTCGAAATCCCTGCCAATCTTTTCATCGCTCGGCAAACCAGTGCCGAGACGATTGGCGGCAGAGTCGATAGCACACCGGCCCAGGTAGTTTTGGCGAGCGGCCAGCGATCTGCAGCGGGTCGCCGCGGCGATTGAGCAGAGCGAGCAACCTCTGCTTTACTTCGGCCGGGGAGGCGCAGAGGCCAACGACAATTTGGTTCGGCTTGCCGAACGCCTCGAGGCTCCCGTATGCACCACGTTCCAGGGTAAGAGCGTCTTCCCGGAGCACCACCCATTGTGGCTGTGGCCCGGTTTCGGGCCGAGCGCGCCGGCTTTTGTCAACGACATCGCTCGCCGCTGCGATCTCACATTGGCTATCGGCTGCCGTTTCTCCGAGGTTGCGACGGGAAGTTACGGCCTGGTGCCGCCTGGCCGACTGATCCACATCGATGTCGACCCAGCCGTCATAAGTCGCAACTACCCAGTCTCGATTGATATCGCGGCAGAGGCGTCCGCCTTCGTCCTCTCATTACTCCCCATGCTGCGCCAGCGCGCCACAAACAAGGATCTTCGCGATCGCATTCGCGACGGACACAGCCAGCTGTGGTCGCGAGCAGGCTCGCGTCTGCACGACGGTGCGGTGTCGCCGCAGCGGCTGCTGAACTCGCTGCAAAAGTCGCTGCCCAACGACACGATTTATGTGCCGGACAGCGGCAATGGTCTCTTTATTGCCGCGGAAACCCTTCGTCTGGATATGCCGCAGTCATTTCTTGCGCC
>JAFAHH010000394.1 GCA_019237355.1 Acetobacteraceae bacterium
CGGTGGAATGGCGCTTGCTACGGCTAATACCTTAGACGCCGACGCCTGGTTTCGTGGTACAACAAAATGCAGCAATGAGACGGAGCGTCTAACTCGAAAGGGAGGAAGCGAAACTCAAGGGCACCTGCGCCATCAAGTCCGAGGCGAGAATCCTCGCCGCTTGGCTCGTTTTGTGCGGCTGGACCTGTATTCTCCTAAGTGCAGGGTCAAGCAGTAGCCCTCATATCTGAAATGACTGTTCATTGGCATGTTAGGGCCTGTTAGTCCTTGAGTTCTTCGCTATGCTTTGAGCCAATCCATCGTTGCCGCCATGCAGAGCACGCCCATGAAGGAGCGCTCGGTCTTCTCATAGCGCGTCGCGACAGCGCGCCATTCTTTCACCCGAGACCAGAAGCGCTCAACGAGATTGCGGTTTTGGTAGATCCAGGGTGGACACGCCAGCGGTGCCTCATTGCGCTTGGTGGGGATGGCCGGGCGCGCGCCGAGGCTCCAGATGAGCATGCGGAATGCATGCGAAGAATAGCCGCGATCAGCCACGATCCACAGCGCCATGGCGGTGAGAAAGCTCAGCAAAACCGGCGCCATCGGCAGTTCGTTGGCCTGTCCGGGGGCAAGCGCGAAGCCAATCGCCCGGCCCGAGCCGTCCACGATGACGGAGGCCTTGGTGGAGAAGCCGCCGCGCGAGCGACCCAGCGCCTCGCGCTTGTCCCGCTGTGCGGACGTTGCCCCCTTCTTGGTCGCACCAGCGGCTTTCTGGTGCGCCCGGATCGTGGTGCCGTCGAGGAACGCCATCCCCAGCTTGAGCCCCTCACGCTGCTGCGCCAGTTCCAGCAGGCGTTCCCACACGCCATGGTGGCTCCAGCGGATGAAGGTCTGCGCCGCCATCCACCACGGCCCCAGATGCGGCGGGATGCTGCGCCATTTCGCGCCATTCTCGTGCCGCCAGATGATCGCCTCGATGGTACGGCGGAGGTGCTTGTGCTCCGTCTTGTGCGGCGGGCGGCACTGCTCGATCAACGGGGCCAGCTCAGCCCATTGGGCGTCGGTCAAAACGCCATAGCCAGTTTCGTTTGTCATGGTCCCAATATTGGGACAGACATCAAGGGCTAACAGGCCCTAGCACTACAGTTGCATAGTGGGTTAAGACGGCACATTTCGCGGAAAGTGCCGAAGATAGCCACAAAATGTAGTGTGTGAGAGCCGTACATGAGCGATATGCAACTGTAGTGTTAACCGCTGCTTCTCATCCCTAGCACCGATTATTTCGCCATCTTGCATGTGTTATACGCTATACGATGCTGATGCGCGCTGCCGCGTCTGCCGGACTAAGCACATTCCCTTAAGAGGAAACGACATGCGAAACCGATTGCGTGTCATGCTCGCTGCATTCTTGCTGCTAACGCTCGCACCCGCCCTGGCCGACGTCCAGGACCCTTTCCGTCAGAAGGTCACCGAGGCGCTCCCCAGGCTGGAGGAAATGGCTCAAGCGAGTATCCGCGCTGGCGAGGTACCCGGTTTGGCGATCGCCGTGGTGCTGCAGGACAAGGTGATTTACCTCAAGGGCTTTGGGAGCCGAGAAGTCGGCAAGAACGCCGCTGTCAGTCCCGACACCGTGTTTCAGCTCGCCTCCTGCTCAAAGCCGATCTCCGGCACCGTGGTCGCCGCGCTGGTCAGCGACGGCGCGGTCGGCTGGGATACTCGCATTGCCGATGCCGATCCGGGTTTCCGCCTGCACGATGCCTATCCGACCGTCGAGGTCACGATCCGTGACCTGTTCGCCCATCGCAGCGGCCTGCCCGGCGACGCCGGCAACGACCTCGAGGAACTTGGTTTCAGCCGCGATGAGATCCTGCGCCGGGTACGCAACCTCGAGCCTTCCAGCAGCTTCCGCGCCGGCTACGCCTACAGCAATTTCGGTCTGACAGAGGGTGCCGTCGCCGCTGCCAGGGCTGCCGGCCTTTCCTGGGAGGACGCCGCCGACATCAAGCTGTTCAAGCCACTCGGCATGGTCTCGACTAGCGCGCGCTATGCCGACTTCATTCGCCAGAACGACCGAGCGGCACTGCATATCAGGCGCGACGGGCGCTGGCAGGCGCTGCTCACGCGGGATGCCGACGCGCAGTCGCCAGCTGGGGGCATCAGCTCCACCGCCCGCGACCTTACCCGATGGGTACGCCTCGAGCTTGGCAACGGCACATTCGAAGGTCGCGAGCTCATCAAGGCGGCCGCAATTGATCCGACACACACGCCGGTCATCATGCGTGGGA
>JAFAHH010000955.1 GCA_019237355.1 Acetobacteraceae bacterium
CTTCGCTCTTTCCCACGCTCTCGCCCTGCTCCAACCGCCGCCACAGACCTTGGAGCATGGACTGCGCCGCATCTACCCGGGCGGCCTCGCCCGCAATAGCAACGCGATTGCCGCGGCAGGACATGCGTACACCCATAGCTTGTTCGATCCGGACCAAATGGCGGTCGTGATCGCCAAGCAGCAAAGGGAGCAATGTATTGTCGCTGAACTGGAGGGTTACGGCCTTGCCCGCATGTGAAGAACCGGTCGACGGGGTAGGGGCGATATGGGTCAAGTACAGGCTAACTCCTGTGTGATGGGGGTTGCAGCAAGAGAATTGGGGAGTGAGGCCGTGATCTTCACGGGGGCTTCGGTGCCGATCAGCCCCTCGGGGCCGGATATGTGAACCGCTTGTAGGAAAGGCGACCGCCCCACGATTTGGCCTGGATGCCGGCCTGGCCCGGTGAACAGAACCGACATCGATTCGCCAACACACGAGCGGTTGAACTGGGACTGCTGCTCGCGCAACAAGGCCTGCAGTTCCTGCAGCCGCCGGTCTTTCTCGGTCTCGGGCACCTGCTTCATGCTGGCGGCCGGGGTTCCCGGCCGGGGCGAGTATTTAAAGCTATAGGCCTGTGCGTATCCTACGTGGCGGACCAGTTCGAGGGTTGCGGCGAAATCCCCGTCCGTCTCTCCCGGATGGCCAACAATGAAATCGGAGGAGAGGGCGAGGTCGGGCCGCGCCTCGCGCAGCCGGGTGACGATGCGCAAATAGTCTGAGGCAGTGTGCTTGCGGTTCATCAAGCGCAAAATCCGGTCAGACCCCGATTGGACCGGCAAGTGAAGATACGGCATCAGAATGGATACGTCTTTATGCGCCGCAACCAGCGATGCGTCCATATCACGCGGATGTGAGGTGGTGTAGCGGAGCCGAAGCAGTCCTTGGATCTCCGCGAGTTCCCGGACGAGGCGCGCAAGCCCCCAAAAGCCACCATCGGGCGCCTCGCCGCGCCAGGCATTCACGTTCTGCCCAAGGAGGGTAATTTCGCGTGCGCCCGCGGCAACCAGCCGCCGCGCCTCGGCCAGCACAGCCCTCGCGGGACGGCTTGATTCAGCGCCGCGGGTATAGGGCACGACGCAAAAGCTGCAGAACTTGTCGCAGCCTTCCTGGATGGTCAGAAAGGCTGAAATGCCTTGCGGGGTTGCCTGCTCTGGGAGGTAATCGAATTTGCTTTCCGGCGGGAAATCGGTGTCGATGACCGCGCCAGCCGCCCGGGTAGCTCGGGCGACCATTTCCGGAAGGCGGTGATACGTCTGCGGCCCAAGCACGATATCGACATAAGGGGCTCGCGCGAGGATCTCCGCCCCCTCCGCTTGCGCGACACACCCAGCCACTGCCAGGATCATCCGTCCGCCGCTTGCTTCCTTGTACGCGCGTAGGCGTCCGAGCTCGGAAAACACCTTCTCTGCTGCTTTCTCGCGGATATGACACGTATTCAGAATGATCATATCCGCGCCTTCCGGCTTCGGCGCGGGTACGTAACCCAAGGGTGCTAAAGCATCGCCCATCCGGGCGCTGTCATACACGTTCATTTGGCACCCCCAGGTAATGACGTGTAGAAGCTTGGTGCTCACTTTTTGAATGCTCCGGCGAGCTTTGGGGCCTGAAAGCCGGAACACATGATCAGGCGGTCAAGCCAGGTCAAGCATAATGCGCGGGCGCCTTCGATAGGGGGTTACGACGCATAATCCGCCACCTCGACGCTAGCTTGGGAAAGATTTTCCGCCACGATCGGCTCCGCCGGGCGATTCTGGCGCAGCAGCGCCGCGCCGTCGGCCACGACCTGCCAAACGGTACGCGCCAACACCTTGCGGTCTGGAAAGTGGTCGGGATCGATCGGCGGGTGGAGCAGAACCGTCGCTCGTGCGCCGCAGAACTGCGCCACGCGCCAGGAATGGCTGGCAAGATCCATGTCGCCATACCAAGCAAACAACGGCCGGATGAACCGCCCGGCCGGCAGCCATGACAACTGATCGTAAGCAACCGAGATCGGCTGCAGCAGGGGCCGTGCGCCCCCTTCCGCAACGCTGAACAGCGACGAGCGAAATGGCAGCACGCGAGAGCCATCGCTCGTCGTCCCTTCCGGGAAGAGCATCAGATTGTCGCCAGCCTGTAGGCGGGCACTGATTTCATCGCGTTCCCGTACCGTGGACCCGACCCGGCGGCTTACATAGACCGTCCGGCCGAGCCACGCGATGGTCCGGATAACCGGCCACTTTCCGACCTCGTTTTTGGCGACGAAACACGCCTCCACTTGCCCGCCCAGCACGGGAATGTCCAACCAAGATGTGTGATTTGACACATACACGACTGGCCGCCCCGCTGTATCGGCGGCCTCCGCCCCAATCACCCGAACACGGAAGCCCAGCAGCCGGCACAACACTGCCCAGTACAGGCGGGCAAAGGTCTTTTTTCCATGGCCTGGCAGGGACAGCAGCACCGATTGCACACAGGCTGCCCCCACGGTCCAAAGCGCGGCCATCAGCAGGCGGCGCAATGCGCGAACCGCGCCGGCCAAACCCCCCCATTCGGCCGCGCCGAATGGCCAGGCATCGGCGGAATCAGCGGCGTCGACAAGAGAGGGTCGAGCAACCCTCTGGGAAGGCCTCGGCGGCGAGTCGTGCATAGCGTCGTAAACTCGCAACTAGGGTGACACGCAATGGCCGGGACCGTAATCCTTGAAAGTTACTCACCCGTTCAGAGCGCGTCGCCAAAAAGCGACTAGAGCAGGATGGCTTGAGGCGGACTCGGGTTCCCAATTCGCGAGCACCGGGTCCCATTTTGCGCGCAAAATGGGACCGGGATTGGGGTCCCGACGGTCGGGAAAGCCTGGCTCGCGCTCGGAAACCAAAATTCTAGAGGATGATGACTTCGGCCTGAAGTCATCAGGGTCTAGACCCGATCCCGCTCGAGTAGACACACGAAGCATTCGCGGCGGGTGGATAGGCCGTTAAGAAACGGCTACAGCGGGTCCGCGTGAGTGTAGACCGCTCTAGTCCCGCTATCACCCAGAATCGCAGGGGCGTGCTTGTCCGCCGCGCGATCCAGATTCGCGCCGGGATGCTAATTCTTGCTCTCGCATGCACTTGGATGCCCTCACAAAGGCAGCCGCGCGCTGCGAATCCGCAGCCCTATGCCGTGACCATAGAGAAAACCGGCAATACGGCGCTGGATAATGCAATTCAGGGTTCGTCCACCTTGATCTCGCTTGCCCAGAAAGCGCCCGTCGGACCGTTTGCGCTTGTCACCCGCGCGCAAGAGGATGCGAGCCGATTCGAGACGGCCCTCCATAGCTTCGGCTACTACAAAGGCCAGGCGCAAATCCGGATCGCTGGGCTGCCGCTTGATGATCCACATCTGGTGGATCAGCTCGAGCAAGCGCCCGCTCAGCCGCCGGTTCGGGTCGTGGTTCATGTTGATCCCGGCCCGCTTTTTCATATTCGCAAAATCATGCTGCAGGGCGCGGTACCCTCAGGGGCCGAAGCCAAGCTTCAGCTCTCGCCGGGTGACCCGGCCGTTGCCTCTAATGTCCTCGCCGCCGGCGCCCGCCTGCTGGCGGCGCTGCGGGACATGGGATATGCGCTCGCCAAGGTTGGTGACCCGGTTGCAACCCTAGTGCCAAGCGAGAACGCCCTGGATGTGGCCTTCAATGTGGACCCAGGTCCCCGGGTTGACCTAGGCCCGATCACCATCAAGGGTCTCAAGGATGTCAACGAGAGCTTCGTGCGCCGGCAGTTGCGTGTGCATCAGGGCGAACTTTACAACCCCGCGCAATTGGAAAAGGCGCGGCAAGACTTAGCCTCACTTGGGGTGTTTTCGGTTGTCCGGCTGCGCACCCCCGACCAGGTCGATGCCCAGGGACAATTGCCGGTGGAGTTCGATGTAACGGAAGGCCCCAAACACGTCGTAAGTTTTTCTATCGCCTATTCAACCGACCTCGGGTTCACCACCTCCGCCAAATGGCAAGACCGGAACCTTTTCGGCAATGCCGAGCAGCTTAGCCTGTCGGCCGGCTTCCAGGGCGGCGGCACCGCGGTGGTGAGCCCGGGCTATAACGTCACGGGGCAATTCATTAAACCGGATTTCCTCGCCCGAGACCAATCGTTGCAGTTCGATGCGAGCGCGCTCAAGCAAAACCTGATTGCGTATGATCAAACCGCCGTCCTAGGGGATGTGCTGCTCAATCGAAAACTCTCGGATCACTGGAGCGGCAGCATTGGGATCGCGGCGGAGTGGGAGCGCATCTTTCAAGTTTATTACACCCGATACTATACGCTGGTACAGTTTCCGGTGACGGCCAAATTCGACAACACCAATAGCGTGCTTGATCCCACTGATGGGTTGAGGGTCAACGCCTCTGTCGCCCCGACCCAATCCTTCGGTCATACCTCGGCGACGTTCCTGCTGACTCAGGTAACAAGTTCGACCTATCTCGATCTATCGTCACTTTGGGGCGCAAAGGGCCGAACCGTAATTGCTTTGCGAGGCACAGTGGGTGATGCCGCGGGCGCGACCCAGTTCGCGCTACCCCCGGACAAGCGCTTCTATGCGGGAGGAAGCGCGACAGTGCGCGGCTATCGCTACCAGTCGATTGGGCCGCAATTCTATCCTGGCCGCCCCGAAGGTGGCACGGCGCTCGCTGCGGGCACAGTGGAGTACCGGCAGCGCATTCTGAGCAATTACGGTTTTGCCGCCTTTGTGGATGCCGGTGCGGTCCCGGCGAACGGGCC
>JAFAHH010000978.1 GCA_019237355.1 Acetobacteraceae bacterium
TTGAATTTTCCGAGATTTGGTAAGATGAAGGGCATGGGCCAGATCATTTCCTGGTCGGTGCGGGACGAAACTTTGCATTGCCTATCCGTGATCCGGTTATTCCGCACCTTCATCCAGGAAAACCCGGAGATCTGGACCGAAGGCCTAAAACGAGAGATTTATGTTATTTGCGCTACAATCGTCGATCACGAGGATGCCTTCATCGATCTCGCCTTCGAGCAGGGTCCCGTTGAAGGGCTGCAGGCGCGGACGGTGAAGGACTATATAAGATACATCGCCGACCGGCGGCTGATGCAGCTGGGGCTGAACCCGCTCTATCATGTGGAGAAGAACCCGCTGCCCTGGCTTGATGACATGCTAAACGCGGTCGAGCACACGAATTTCTTCGAGAACCGGGCCACCGAGTACAGCAGGGCCTCCACGAGCGGGACCTGGGAGGAGGTATGGTCATCTTCGATCGGCGAGCACTGGAAAGCCGAGGACACTACCTCTGACGACGGCGGCCCGTTGTAAGATCTCGCCTGATCTAGCCTTGAGAGACCGGCCGGAAGTGGCAGGTTCGTTGCTGTGTCGGGTGTGTTGTGCGGTTTCGTTCTCGGATTTTTGCCTTAAACCAAGTCCGGTACGTTCCGCCTCTGGCTCGGGCGGACGCCCGATGCTGACCCCAGAGCGGACAGGTCCACCTTGATTCTCAGAATCGAGAGCGTCTACAGCGGCGAATCAAGACCGGATAGCTGGCGCTTGACGCGCGATCGGGATTTCATCGCGAGGCGCCGCTTATAAACTTCATTATCTTGGAGTATGAGAGCTCGCGAATTTCGATGCCCGCCGGTCCCTTGTATGGGGCAGGGACGCACCTATAAATTTGCCATTGTCGCGCGACGAGGAGGGTAAGCCGTAATGGGCTCCGATTTCAGCCGCATTGCCCGCCGTTGTGAGCGCGCCGTGGTGACGGCCTATCGCGATCTGCGGCAGATCGGCACCGATGATTTGGCCGCATTTCAAGCATGTACAACGCTGTACCGTATCCACCACCCAGAGGCGTCGCTGAGCGAAGCGCGGCGCCTCGTCGCGGAATGGATTGATCACCACGTCGTTCGCGGCGATCGCGGTCCAACGCGCGGCTGCGATTGCTGAACAGACGCTAAAGCTGTTCGATCTTCAGGGTCATCGCGGCGCCCGAGGGTTGTTCCCGGAGAACACGCTGGAGGGATTCCGCCAGGCTCTGAGGCTGGGCGTGACCACGCTGGAGATGGACGTGGGAATGACGGCCGATGGGGTCGTCGTCGTCAGCCACGACCCGGCCCTTAACCCTGACATTACCCGTTATCGCAAGGGAACATGGCTGCGGCGCCGCGGCCCGCTTATCCGGTCGGTTCGGGCGTCAGCGCTGGCCGGGTATGATGTCGGGCGGATCAAGCCAGGCTCGCTTTACGCTTTTCGGTTTCCGGAGCAGGAGGCAGCCGATGGTGCGGCCATCCCAGCGCTTTCGGGAGTTCTGCAACTAGCGCACAATACCCGTTTCAATGTCGAGCTGAAAACCTTTCCGCATCATCCCGAATGGACGGCTTCTCCATCTGAGCTTGCCGCCGCAGCGGTGGAGGCCGCAGAGCGCTGCAATGCGGTTGGACGACTTACTTTGCAGAGCTTCGATTGGCGCGGCTTGCGTTACATTCGTGCTCATCGGCCTGATATCGCTTTGGGCTGGCTCACATGCCCGCCGACCACCGACGCCGCCCGGCTCTGGTGGGACGGACCCGATCCTCGGGATTACGGCAGGTCGATCCCGCGGGCGGTAGCCGCCGAAGGCGGCGGCATTTGGGGTCCAGAATATGCGAGCCTTGCGGAACCGCTGGTCGCGGAGGCACACGCGCTAGGACTTCGGGTGGTGCCCTGGACCGTCAATCGCCCAGCCGATATGCGCCGCTTGATCCGATGGGGTGTCGACGGCCTGATCACAGACCGTCCAGACATCGCCCAGTCCGTGCTGAGGAGCGAGCAGGTCACGGCAGGCTGAGGAAGTTTGAAGCTGTGCATGCACGTGCCATAAGTGCTTGCAGCGCCGGATCTTGGTCACCATTCTCGGCCGTCAGGGCATCCATAGGCACGTAATATTCGTGCGGATGGGGAAGATGGTTTTTTGCAAAGCCCTTATAGTGCCGCGGCTTCAAGCCATACATGACACGCACATCGCGCACCGGCAGCACCAGCGGGACGGCGGGCTCTTGCAGCAACACCCCCGTGGCCTTCCAGCGTGGGGTGGGATCCTCGGCCGAAACCGGGGCAAGCAGCCAAGGGACCGGGCACACGGCGAGCAGGGAGTGCACGCTTGGGGCGAAGCGCGAGCGTTTGTCGAGCATATTCTGCAGAGAGCCGCAGGCCTCGATCGCGAAGATATCGACAAACGGTTCAAAGGGCGTGCCGCCAAAATTGAGCCAGAGGCCATCGGGCAGCGTGCGCAGGCGGTTACTACCGGGCACTTTCAGAAATGGGTGGCAGGTCTGGTCATCTCCCGGGCGGCCGCGCAACCAGGCATCCATGCCCGCATTGCGCCGACCAACTCCTGGAGGGCGCTGCGGCCATTTTTTCAGACTGGCTCTAACTTGGGAGTCCAGCGAGCGATAAGGCTCCATTTTTTAACACCCCTCGGTGATCGACTCTTCATCCAAACGCAACCTATGGCTGTGGAAATAGCCGCACCGAGACAGGGATGGTAGTGAATCTTTAAGCCGCCGCTTCAATACTGGAAGAAACTTCGATTTCAGCAAATCACTAAGGATTTACCGCTCTCGTGATCACCTTGACGTCATGTTAGTGCTGCCGTTAAAGCACCGTCAAACACGATTCCGCCACGGCGCCGGTTACTATAGAGATATCAAGGCAATGCGCCCTCAACCTCGCGCTGCACCTTAGCGGCGGTGAACAACCGAGGTTGCCCAGGCTCCGGGCGTCAACGAAATATCACACTGCAAAATTTTATGGAGTACCAGCACCGGGCAAGCACCGGTGGCTAATCTGATGGAGACGCGACAAGCTGGTTTAGACGGTGCCGCCTGTGGCCTCGCGCTGTAGCAGCCCGTACGCGGGTTAACAGGCCGACCCCATCCAGAATCGCTGCGAACAAGCCGATAATTGTGACCGGAACGCCGTCGCGGTCGTGCAGATTGGCGGCCCGAGAGCTCCCCCGAGCAGCAAGATGCGGCGAAGGCGCGCCCTAGGCGGCGACGACGCTGCTGCTGATGCTGATGCTACGCTTGGGTGAGCCATTGCGGGTTTTGCGTCGTGCCGTCGAAATGGGTGGTGATCTTGTAAAGCTCAGCCTTGCCGCCTTGGGCCGCTGCAGCGGAGCGGGCGACCAACGCCTGTTGCTCCGCCGCTGTCATCGGAGTGTATGTGCGTACAGCGCGGAGAGCCTGGTCTAGGATCGGCATGGAGTCGATGCCGGTGATAACCACCGCGACCGGCTGGCTCATCGAGTAGTGCAGCATTGCAATCGGCTCGGCGACGTGGGAATCCAGGATGAAGTGGTCGCCGAAGGTTTTCATTGCGAGCACCGCAGTCCGCTGCGCCTGTGCGATCGGAAAGATCGTGCGCTGGAAGCTATCAAATTGCGCATCCATGATGTTGACCGGCATCTGCACGCTGTCGAAATAGAATCCGTGCTGCTGCGCGACCTCGAACATCCGGCGATGGATTGCCGGGCTTTTGTGGCCGGTGAAGCCAATATACCGGACCTTGCCCTGTTGACGCGCCTGCAGCACCGCTTCGAGCGCCCCGCCGGGTGCAAAGACCCGGTCCGGATCGTCTGGATGGATGATCTCATGAAACTGAAGCAGGTCGATGCGATCCGTCTGTAGGCGCCGCAGCGACGTCTCAAGCTGCCCCATCGCCGCCTTCGCGGTGCGGCCATCAATTTTCGTCATGAGGAAGGCGCGGTCGCGATAGCCATCGCGCAGTGCCTTGCCCATTCGGACTTCGCTCTCGCCGCCGTTGTAATCCCAGCAATTGTCGCAGAAATTCACGCCCTGATCGATTGCGGTGCGTACGATACGGATTGCCTCTGCCTCGGTCGGACCGCCTGGTTTCGCGAGATGGAAACCGCCGATCCCGATCAGCGAAACCCGCACGCCTGTGTCGCCCAGCATGCGGTATTTCATCCCGTGCTCGTCGACGGTGGGAGGGGCGGGAAAAGGAGGCGCGTTCTGCGCCTCCGATCCGGCCGCTACCGTCGTCGCGGCGACGCCCAGCGCCGAGGCCTTTAGGAAATTGCGACGCTCCATATCATTCTCCTCGCTCTGACGGCTGCAGCGCTTCCATCGTGACTGAAACCGCTCTGCCTTGTTTTTGCGAGCATCATCGGGGCCCCATCGCGCTGGCGCGATGGGAACCCGTAACGGGCTCCGTAATTGCGAGCAATTCCAGTCAAGCGCGATCTGCTCTTATGCGCAGCGCGCGAATGGCAGCGCACGCCGCGCCGTATCCGTTGTCGATGTTCACCACCACGATGCCTGGGGAGCAGCTCGCAAGCGCGGCGTCCAGCCCGGCCCGGCCGCCTGCGGCGACCCCGTAGCCAATCGAGGTGGGCACAGCGATCACCAGCCCAGGGACGAGCCCGCCGATGACGCTCGGCAGCGCCGCGTCCATTCCCGCGCAGACGATCACCACCGACATGCCGCGTAACTCATCAAGCCGCCGCATCAGGCGCCAGAGCCCCGCGACCCCGACATCCACGATCTCGACCGCTTCGTACCCTTCGAAATGTAACGTCCGCATCGCTTCGCGTGCGACCGGCACATCGGAAGTTCCGGCAGCAACAATAGTGATACGAGCCGGACCGGAACGCCGCCGCGGCCGGCCGGCATAGGCAGTGCGCGACACCGGATCGTAGTCCAAGGTTGCGATATGGTGCGTGGGGAGAGATGCCAGGCTGGCTTCGCTCAGCCTTGTGAGAAGGCGGGGGGTGCCACGCGCGACGGCGTAGTCCAGGATTGCCCCAATCTGGGCGGGCGACTTGCCCGCGCAGTACACCGCCTCGCTCAAGCCGATGCGCCCCTCGCGCTCCTCGTCGAGCTGGAACTCGCGGCCCATGTTCATCAAGGCCGGATGAACGCGCTGCCGGTGCGGTAAGGGGCGAAGGAGACGGGCAACTTCAGCCCGATCCGGCCGGCGAGCCCTACCATGTGCGCTCGCAGCGTCGCCTCGGTTGCGCCATCTAGCGCGGCCAGCGACTCCCCATCCAGCTCCACCACGACGCCGTGTGCCCGCACCCGGCAGCGCACGGTCCCGGGCGAAAGCGTGTCACGCAGCAGCCGCTCCGCGTCCTCTATCATCTTTAGCACCGCGGCGTCGATCGCGAGCCCCGTCTCCACCCGGCTGGAGAGGCAGGGTGAGGCCGGCAAGGTCGCAATGCCGCCTAGCCCAAGCCTTGCGGCCAGTGCGCGTACCCCGGACTTGTCGATCTCCGCTTCGACGAAGGGATGGCGGACGCTGTGCTCGCGGGCGGCATCAAGGCCCGGCCGGTACTCGCCGAGATCATCAAGATTAGTCCCCGAGAGGATCTGCGCGCCGGTGCGGCGGGCGATCGCGCCGTACAGATTGATCTTACAGAAGAAGCAGCGATTGACTGGGTTGGCGCGGTATTGCGGGTCCGCGAATTCCCCGGCATCGAACACGTCGAGCGCCCAGCCGCGCTCAGCCGCGAGCGCCCTCGTGCGGCGCGTCGCCTCCGCCGGAACGGCGGCAGAGGTCGCATGGTGCATCTGTGCGCCCGCCCCGAGCGTCTCGTAGGCAATACTAGCCAAAGTTAGGCTGTCCACGCCGCCGCTGACGGCGACGGCAACGCGGCCCATGGGCATCAGTATCGCGCGCAGCCGGGTCAGCGCATCGACGGCTTGGTGGTCAGAGATCATCGCTGGCCGGGTCTTGGTCGCTCTCCGTCATCCGCTCCGCCTCTCTGCGCAACCGCACCCGCGCGGCATGATCCGAGACCGCGATTGCGTCGTCCGCTTCGGCCTTACCGGTTCGGCCTCCCGGCCGGTCCACCGTTTTCACCCGGACTCTGGCCCCTTCGACCATGACCTCGCGCGTTTGCCGGGCCAGCACCCGTCCCTGCACCAGGTGGGTGCGCAGACCGATCGTGGTTGTCTCACGGAAGCACGCTTCGACCACGGCGTCCAACGCGCCGGGCTCGGTTAGGATCTGGACGTGCATGGCCATGCGCCCCTTTTTGCCAAAGGCAGGCATCTGCAAAACATCGTGCACCCCGGGGATGGCGCGCACCCGGTCAAGCCCGACCGCGAGGTCTTCCGGCGACTGATCGTCAACCTCGAAGACAATGACTCCGAGGTCCCGATGCCTGCCAGTGCCGGGCTGGTCCGTGTCGGCCGCCTCGAACGCGAGCACGCGCAGGACGTTGCTCATGCCCGGCAGCTCCCTTGCCCCGAAACCGATGCCGCTTCGAACTATTCGTCCGGTAAGGCCGGAGCGCGGAATACAGCCGAGATAGCGCAGGATGGCGGCGCCGGTCGGCGTTACGCGTTCGCCTGGGACGCCGTCATCAACAATCGCGAACCCCTCGAGGAGCAGCGTTGTGGCAGGGGCCGGCACGGGCATGGCGCCATGCGCGGTCTGCACGCGCCCGCTCCCAAGGGGTAAAGCGCCCACGCTCCAGGTCGCGGCGCCCATGGCCTCAATCATCCAAGCGGAGGCGACGATATCGGCTATCGAATCGGCGCTGCCGACCTCATGAAAGGTTACCGCCTCCACGTCGATCCCATGCACCCGCGCTTCCGCTGCCGCGAGCTGCGCAAAGATGCCGACTGCGTGGCGCTGGACACCGGGCGGCAGCGACGATCCCTCGATCCCGGCGCGGATATCCCGCCAGCTTGTGTGGGCGTGACTGGAATGCCTGTGCTGATCGCGGGCTGGGCCCGGCTCGGGCGGCTCAAGCACGATGAAGCGCGACCCCGTCAGCACGTGGTCCCTGTGGGCCGATATCAGGCAGGGGACGCCGGCAATCGCTTGGGCGACCCCTGTAGCATTTGCCCCATGTTGCGGAAACGCATCAATCAGCGCCGCCACAAACATGTCTCCCGCGAGCCCGCCGACCGGATCTAGATGGAGATGCTTCATCGGCTGAGCGCGCTCGGTCGAATGTTGGGATAGAGCTTCATCGTGAGGCAACGAATCCGTGCGCCAAAGTTCCATATCCTGTAAACCCGGCTGTACCGTTCGCACTTAAGCTCCTGTTCCACTCACGCCGATCACAGCAGCTGATTTCCTCGGGGCGAAGCCATACTTGGCCAGGGTAAGGGCGTGCCCGGGCAAGGCCCCGGCAAGGCAATGGTACGCGCGATCGCCGGGTGTCATGATCCATCGGCGAGATAGCGCCGAGGGAGGAGAGATATGGCGGCACTCAGGATCGGAGCCGGGTCGGCGTGGTGGGGCGATCGGATCGAGCCTGCCCGCCGCAATGCCGAACAGGCCGGCCTCGATTACCTCTGCTTCGAAACTATGGCGGAGGCGACCGTTTCGGCGGCCCAGGTGCGAAAGCGGCGAGATCCCGATTTCCCGGGTTACGACACCTATCTCGATGACCGTATGCGCGCGGTTCTGCCAGGATGCCTCCGGCGCGGCGCCAGGATCATCAGCAACCAAGGTTGGATCAATCCGGAAGGCGCGGCCCAGCGAATTGCCGGGTTATGCCAGCAACTCGGCTATACCAGCATCAAAATCGCCGCAATCTCTGGCAGCCTCATAACGGACCGGGTCGCGCAGCTTGCAGAAACAATCCTCGAGACCGGAGCGCCTGTCGCTTCTATAACCGATACGCTCGTCTCGGTGGAGGCCTATCTCGGCGCCGAGCCGATTGTCGAAGCGCTGCGCGGCGGAGCGGTGATTGTCGTAACCGGCCGGGTCGCCGACCCTTCGCTCTTCCTGGCCCCGATGATGCATGAATTTGGCTGGGACCCGCTCGATCATTTCAAAATGGGCCAAGGCAGCGGGGTGGGGCATTTGATGGAATGCGGCGCCCAGGTTACCGGCGGATATTTCGCCGACCCCGGCTTCAAGGACGTGCCGGAGCCCTGGGACCTCGCCTTCCCAATTGCCGAGGTAGAGCCCGATGGCAGCGCCACCCTTACAAAATTGCCCGGCACGGGTGGGGCTGTGACTCTTATGACCGTAAAGGAGCAGCTACTCTACGAGGTGCACGACCCGGCCAACTACATCACCCCCGACGTGGTGGTCGATTTCACGACCGCCCAACTCGAGCAGGTTGGGCCGGACCGGGTTCGCGTTCACGGTATCGGAGGCAAGCCGCGTACACCCACCCTGAAGGC
>JAFAHH010000682.1 GCA_019237355.1 Acetobacteraceae bacterium
TCGCTAGACGACTACGTCGGCGCAGAGAACCCGGTTCGGTTCATCGATGCTTTTGTTGACGGGCTTGATCTCGCGGCCGCAGGGTTCGGTCGTGTTCTGCCCAAGGCGACGGGCCGCCCCGGCTATTCACCAGGTGATCTGCTGAACCCGGCGGAAAATGGAACGGTGCAGGATGGGTGGTCATAAAGTCATTTTCACGGCCGCGTGCTCGTTGGCTCTATTCTCGCTTGCGGCGTCGGGGCCGACGGCGCATGCGCAGGCGTTGACTTATTGCAAGGCCGAGGCGGCGCGCAGTAAGGGTGCGCCCGCAGGGCGCTTCCGCTTTTCGCGCTGAGGGCGGGCGTGCCGAACGAGCTGTCCGCGTTTTCCACGTAACGCGGTCACCATTAGCGGAAGATTAGCGGAATCTATTATAGGTTGGCGCCCCCAATCGACCCCGATTTTTACCGAGTCGGCGCCCCCAATCGACCCCGGATAACTTCTTTATCCGCTTGGCACTCCCCTGCCCGGAGATCCCGCGCGGCATCGCCCAAAGGCGCGAGGACAAGGCTCTACGCAGCCGCGCAGGTTGGGGAGGAAGTCAGCAGCGATGGTCAGCCTCAAGGGCTCGTCCTCTACAACAGTCCCTCTCCGGTCCCCAAGCTAGCGATCACTGCCCAGCCCGTAGGCTCCGAACCCTGTTGCTCTACGCAGCCGCGCAGGTTGGGGAGGAAGTCAGCGCATAGAGGCGAGCGCTCCGGGGTGACGTAGAACACCTGGAACTGCTCCCCGGCTCGGGCAAACACGGTACGCATGCCGTGGATCGTGCCGAGATCGGTTAGCTGGGCACCGCTCGCTTTTATCCGGCTCAGCGCCGGGATCTGGTCCAGCGTCCGAATCGCCGCTGCCGGATCGGGCATCGGACACTGCTGGTCAGCGAGTGAAACGGCTGGGAACAAAGCCAAGAGGGTTGGGATGAAACGGCGCAAAGCTGCTCTCCTTTGAATCACTGGAGAGCAGAGTGAGCCTATGTGGTGCGAATGAAGCCCGGCGAACCGGTGCCGCAAACCCACATTCCATCATTCACGGGTAACCACGAACCCCCACTCACGGGTAACCACGAACCCCCACTTGTGCGCAAGTCCGGCCACAGACCCACATTCCATCATTCACGGGTAACCACAAAACCGGAATTGGGGAAATGAGTGTACGCACCTTCGGGCGTATGCTTGCCGTATCAGGCCAGCAACACTTCCAAGCTATCTGATCACAGACCCACATTCCCTCATTTGCCGGAACCCACGAATCAGATTAGCAGGGCTTTTATGTCCCTCGTTTGGTCATTCGTAAATCAAAAGGGTGGCGTGGGGAAATCATCCATCTCCATCAACGTCGCTGCTTGCCTCGCTGGCCTGGGACACAAGGTTCTCTTAATCGACGCCGACAAACAGGCCACGGCCTCAACCTGGGCTAGCCTTCGTGCGGATACTCCTTTTCGGGTGGTCGGTATGGCACGCGAGAATATGGCGCGAGATGCCATGCGGCTGGCGGCTGACTACGATTTCACGGTGATCGATGGTCCGCCACAAGCAGAGACGATATCCCGTTCCTGCATCGTAGCGGCTGATCTGGTCGTGGTGCCTATCGAGCCAGGTGGTGCGTCGCGGTGGTCGGCAGACTTAACCGTGCGCCAAATCATGGAAGCCCAGGAGCTGAAGCCAAACCTCAAATGTGGGTTTGTGGTTTCCCGCAGGATCAAAGGAACCGTGCTCGGTCGTGAGGCCCGCGCTGCTGCGAGCGATGCCGGTATCCCTGTCTTCGGCACCGAGGTCGAGAACCGCATCCCGTATGCGGAGGCAATGACAATGGGTAAAACGATTTTCGAGTGGGCACCCAACGGCCCGGCCGCGCGCGAGATTGAATCCCTAACCCATGAACTGCTGGAAATGGTCGATGAGCAAGTCGTTCATCCAAGCGCCAAAGCCCGCGCCCATATCGCCTGAAGCAATCGCCCGTTTTGAGCGCGGCGGGACTGGGCAGGACACACAAACCCACATTCCCTCAAATGTGGTTAGGATCGAACCCACAAAAGAGGCGGCTGAGCCGACCCGTCGCCTTAGCCTCGATCTGCCGGAAAGCTTGCACCGCCGCTTCAAAACCGCCTGCGCACGGCACGACAAGAAGATGCTGCGCGAAGTGATGGAGTTCATTCAGCGGCGCACGACCGAACTTGAGAACGAGTAGCAGCCCAGCATGTTGGCCGCACTCCGGCCACAAAACCACATTCCCCCATGCCCCCAAACCCTGGTTCCCTCATTTGAATGAACCCACGTTTGAGCAGACCTGCTCTCCTTTATGGCGCCGACGCGGCTTCGGAGCCGCCGGAGTGCCACCGAGAGCTTGTTGGCGCTCTCGACCTTCTGTTGAAGGTCGGGGGCGCTCGTCCAGCAGGATGACGCTATATCCTCGTCTGGAGCCGCGACGAACGCAAAGTCGATTGACCTCACATCACGGCCACCACCGGAGCGGCTCTTCCACCTCAACCGAACGGAGACATCCCATGACAACCGTTACCATCCCTGATACCGACGACGAACTTCACACCGCCTCATCGACCGCCCAGGGTGCTCGACGAGCTCGATGTTGCGCCGGTTATTCCTGGGCTGCGGTAACATTGCGCCCCGGGCAACAGTCTCAAGGGCAAGTAGGCTCGACACCCAGCTTCCGGTAAATATCACACCGCGCCCCAAGCGCCGCTTAGAATCCAAATCAGCCCCGGGCGCCGATAGAATCC
>JAFAHH010000685.1 GCA_019237355.1 Acetobacteraceae bacterium
CGAACCCTTGGCCGGGATCGATCCGATTGCCGTCGGTGAAATCCGGGACTTAGTGTCTCACCTGAAGGATCGCGGCATCGGCGTGCTGATCACGGATCATAATGTGCGCGAGACGCTAGAGATCATCGACCGCGCGTATATTATGCATGACGGCCAGGTCTTAATGGAGGGCCGGCCCCACGAGGTTGTTGCGCACCAGGATGTTCGCCGCGTGTACTTGGGAGAAAGATTTAGCCTCTAGATTGCCGTCCATGATGTACGGCCTAAGCGAAGCCCAAATTTCACGAGGCGTCAGGTGATGTCGATCGCGCCGCGCCTCGATCTGCGCCAGACGCAGACGCTTGTGATCACGCCTCAGTTGCGTCAAGCCATCAAGCTCCTCCAATATTCCAATCTCGAAGTCTCCGCCTTTGTGGAGAACGAGCTCGAGCGCAACCCGCTGCTCGAGCGTGATGAACGCGGCGATGCGCCGCCGCCGGAATTGGCCGCGCTCGATCAGCTTGGCGCCACAACGAAACCCAGTGCCGATACTGCGACGCTCGCGCGGGAGGCCACACTGCCCTCGCCTGAGAATACCCCGCTCGACTCGGATCACGGAGAAACTTACGACCCCGGCGGTCCATCGGATGGAGTGAACCGGGAATACCGCCGGAGCGCTGGAGCCGACGAGGGGGACGACCCTGGGATTGAGAATCGCGCCGAAGCACGCCTCAGCCTGCGTGAGCATTTGAGCGAGCAGTTGCGGTTGAGCTTCTCAGACCCATCGGAGCGCATCATCGGCGCCTATCTGATCGCCCTGCTCTGCCCAGCCGGGCGGCTGACGGCCCATCCCGCTTCCATAGCGCAGGCCCTTGGGGTCGGTCTCGAGCGGGTGGAGGCGGTGCGCGCCCGCATGATGCGCTTCGAGCCCGTAGGTCTGTTCGCACGCGATTTGAAAGAATGCTTAAGCGTTCAGCTTGCGGAACGGGACCGGCTCGATCCGGCTATGCAGGCGCTGCTCGATAACCTGGAGCTTTTGGCCCGGCGAGACTTGCGGCAGCTCATGCTTCTATGCGGTGTCGATGCCGAGGATCTGAGCGGGATGATTGCGGAGGTGCGCGCCCTCGATCCGAAACCCGGGGCTGGCTGGGATGCTGCGCCGGTGCAGACCTTAGTGCCCGACCTCGTCATGCGCCCCAAAGCCGAAGGCGGCTGGATCGTCGAACTCAATCCTGAAACGCTGCCGCGTGTGCTTGTGAACCATCGTTTTTATGCCCGCATCATCCCTGGCGCCCCACGTGAGCAGAAGACGTTTCTCACCGAGCAAATGCAAAATGCGAATTGGCTTGTCAAATCGCTCGAACAGCGGGCGCAGACGATCCTAAAAGTGGCGTCCGAGATAATATCGCAACAGGATGGTTTCTTCCGGCATGGCGTGAGCCACCTCCGGCCTCTCATTCTTCGGGATATTGCTGAATCTGTAGAAATGCACGAGAGCACGGTTAGCCGTGTGACCAGCAATAAGTACATTGCGACGCCGCGTGGGATCTTCGAGCTCAAGTATTTCTTCTCGCCCGCAATTGGAGGAACGTCCTCTGGCGAGAATTACAGCGCCGAGGCGATCCGGTATCGGATTCGGGCGCTGATCAGCGCTGAAACACCTCAGCACGTGTTATCCGACGATGCCATTGTCGCGGCACTCCGCAGTGAGGGCGTGGACATCGCCCGCCGTACCGTGGCCAAATACCGCGAGGCGCTGCGAATCCCGAGTTCAGTGCAGCGCAAGCGGGAAAAGGCCGTCCCCGCTTAGCCACCTGGCGGGAGCGGCTCCTTCGGTGGAGGCAGAATGCAGATCACCGTGTCTGGCAAGCAGGTCGATCTTTCCGATGCGCTGCGTGTGCGCGTGACCGACCATCTTAGGAATATCGCGGCGAAATATTTCGATCACGCTCTCGATGCGCAGGTGACGTTTGGACGGGCCCGCACCTTCTTCACTTGCGATATCAACCTTCACGCCGCGCGCGGGCTGCTCCTCCGTGGTGAGGGCGAATCCAGCGATGCCAACACAGCTTTCGATGATGCCGCTGAACACATAGCCAAGCGGCTCCGGCGATACCGGCGCCGCTTCAACGAGCATGCACGGGACCTCGCCCACCGCGAGCGTCCACAGCTCGCCCGACAATACGTCCTCCGCCAGGAGGAAGACCAGGGCGAAGGCGCGGCGCCCACCTACGCCACGATTATTGCAGAGCAACCGACCGAGATCAGGCAGCTCTCGGTCGGCGAGGCCGTGATGCGTATGGATTTAGCCGATCAGCCCTTGCTGGTTTTTCGCAATAGCGGGTCGGGCGAGCTGAACGTGGTTTACCGGCGAAGCGACGGTCATATCGGTTGGATTGACCCCAGCCAGCCCGCCCCCGCCGCCGATCAGGCTGATCGCTAGAGCGCTCCCAGTCAGTTGGCCACCAAAAGATAGACCCGCCATCGATGAAACTTGTGGCAAGGTGGGCAAGGTCCCCCCCGACCAGGTAAGCAGTTGCTTCTTCCCAAGCAGCGATACGCGAGCACGAACCGTAGCGCGGGCAGGAAGCCACCCCTTGAGCGAAAGCATCAGTGACTGAAAATGTCGGGGTTCTCGTATCCTAACAGGTCGAGCTGGGCTCGGGCAGGAAGGAACGCGCAACATGCTTCAGCTAGCGACAGCCGGTTTTCTCGCACGAGTAGGGCTTCCAACCGCTCCCATAGCGCATGCAGGTGCAACACGTCGGAAGCGGCGTAAGCGAGCTGATCCGCGCTGAGTTCCGGTGCACCCCAATCGGAGCTTTGCTGTTGCTTCGAGAGCTCCACTCCGAGAAGCTCTTTGCAGAGGTCCTTTAGCCCATGGCGGTCGGTATAGGTCCGTGTGAGGCGGGCCGCGATTTTCGTACAGCGTACGGGCGCCACGGTGATTCCAAGATTGAGCTGGAGCACGGCCACATCGAAGCGGGCGAAATGCATCAGCTTCATAACCGTTGGGTCGGCGAGAAGCCGCTTGAGGTTCGGGCAGTTATACCCATAGCCGCCCAGGCGGGATGGAATAAGCTGCACGAGGTGGGCATGTCCGTCTCCGGCCGAGAGTTGCACGAGGCACAGCCGGTCTCGGTGCGGGTTAAGCCCCATTGTTTCCGTATCGACGGCCACGACCGGACTGAGTAGCAGATCTTCCGGCAAATCGTGCCTGTAGAGGTGGATGGTGCCGGTGGGCATGAATTGAATGGTGGCCACGTTTGGAATTCACGTTGGGCTGAGCCGGCCCCTTATCGCTTATGCCCCGGTCCTAAATGCCCAGAACGACATGCCCAGGAGAAGACTCGAACTTCCACGGCCTTGCGGCCACAGGTACCTGAAACCTGCGCGTCTACCAGTTCCGCCACCTGGGCAAAAGAGCGCGAGGGCCATGTATCCCTCGGGGCCTGCCCGCGTCAAGATTTAGCCGCGCCAGGACGAAATCACGCCTGGAAGAATTCCCGGGCGCAGGTGAAGGACACAACAGGAGCTGGTCACAGCGAGAGGCGAGAGTTCATGAGTACGGGCAAACAAATCGAACTGAATGAGCTGATTGCGCTGATCGGCAGGCAAGAGCCGCCCAGCCGGACAATAATCGCAATCGCAGGCGCGCCCGGATCGGGCAAGTCGGCGCTAGCCGAAAGCATAACGAGGAAGCTGAATAATCAAGAAGCCGAAAGTACGGCTATCCTGCCGATGGATGGTTTTCATTTGGATGATAGTGTGCTGCGGCAACTTGGGTCACATGCGGGAAGGGTGCGCCAGAAACCTTCGATGTCGCTGGTCTGCTGCACACGCTGACTCGCCTCAAGACAAATCAAGAATCTTGGATCGTGGTGCCGGTGTTTGATCGCGATCTTGAGCTCGCCCGTGCGGGGGCGCGGCTCATACCCCAATCGGTGCGACGGGTGATGGTCGAGGGCAATTACCTCCTGTTGAATGAGGAGCCTTGGTCACGTCTCCACGAAATCTTCGACCTTACTATCATGGTCGAGGTGCCCCGACATATCTTACGCGACCGTCTGAACCAGCGATGGCTTGGACACGGACTTGCATCGGCCGACGTTGCGCGCAAGGTGGAGGGCAATGATCTTCCCAATGGGGATATCGTGGCCCGAAGGAGTATCGAGGCGGCTTTCTACTTAATTCACACATGAAGCTTTTGCCACGAGAGCACATATCTTGAGATGGCGCCGTTATAGCGGATGACCGCCGACCCGAGGGCGGTCGCAAATTGGCGGGAAGCAAACCACTGGGCCGAGGAGGTTCTGTACCGCTTGGAGCGCGGTGTAGATCGGCAACCCGCAGTTTCGCTTTGCTATGCACTTTTGTATGCCAGTGTCTATTCACGACGCTTCCCGACGTAGCCGTGATCTTCGAGCCGGTCAGTGCAAATCGGCCCTCACCAAAAATTGATATAAACGGATCAGTTGTGTGCTCGTGCATGTCAATCCCGTCCTTTAGCCATATTGGAAACACGGGGGAAAGAGATGTTACGAATGTATGCATCGAGGGTTCTATATGGCTTCGCCCTACTGTCCCTCGCTGTCCCAGTTCAGGCAGCGACCTACACATTCACCACTATCAACTTTGGAAGCTTCAATACCCAAGCAAACGGCATAAACGACTCGGGCCAGATCGTTGGCTCCTATTTCGGGCCGGGCGGGTCCGTCATGCATGGATTTCGGTACGACTCGGGCACACTTACCACGATTGACGTGCCCGGCTCCCGAACCACAAATGACAGGGGCATCAACAACGCTGGCCAAATTGTCGGGAGCTATTTCGGCCAGGGTGGCACCCACGGCTTTCTCGACAATGCCGGAACTTTTCTCACTATTGATGCGCCGAATGCGTCTAGTACGGATGCCTACGACGTCAACAATGCTGGGCAGGTCGTCGGCACCTATCTGGGCCCAGGCACCGAAGCCGCCGCCAACCGGCACGGCTTTCTTCGAAGCGCGGACGGGATCAGCACTATCGATGTCCCTGGCCGGGCTGGCTTTACGGGCACCATGGCCATCAATGATTCCGGACAGATCGTGGGGAACTATTCCGGCGCCGATAACCGCAACCACGGCTATGTCGCGAATGCCGGCACCTACACGACCATTGACGTGCCCGGGGCGGTCGGCTCCTCGGCGAACGGGATCAATAATGCCGGGCTGATTGTGGGAACCTACACCGATGCCCAGTCTCACAGCCACGGCTTCCTTGATGATGCTGGTAATTTCACCACGATTGATATACCGGGGGCGATCAATTCATTTGTCAATGGAATCAATGACGCCGGGCAGATCGTTGGCTACTACACCGACCCCGCCTTCCAAAGTCATGCGTTCCTTGCGACCCCTGGAAATGCGCCACCCCCGGCAGGTGCTCCCGAGCCCGGTTCACTAACGATACTCGGCGCTGGCGTGCTCGCGCTTGGAGGTTTGCTCGTGATAAGGCGGGGACGAGGGATATGATCTGCAAGAGCGTGATGGCTTGGGGCGGACTCGCCGGAAAGCCTGAACCGCCCTGGAACGACAACAAAAACGATAGCGCGAAGGCTTCGACGTGGTGCCGTCATCCATCATCATGAGGACTGGGTGGGGGCGGTAATTGCGCCCGCAATACCAAAGCGTCCACGCCGCCCCGGTAATAACCCGGCCGGCGCCCGGTTTCGGTAAATTTGCATTTTATGTAGAGGGCGTGTGCCGCCCGGTTCCTCGCCGAGACCTCAAGGAATATCTCCCGTGCGCCAAGCGAAGCAGCCTTTTCCATGCCGGCCGTGAGTAGCGCGGTTCCTAAACCGCGTGCACGTAAGCCAGGCAGCACGCCCATCGTAAGCACCTCCGCCTGATCCACCGCGCAACGGGCAAGAATCATCCCTCCAGCAGGATGAAAGAGGGCAAACACCCTTGGGAAGCGAAGCTGTAGGCCAATGGCGTCCGCTCCCCAGCTTTCACCTTCCGGAAAGCTCGCGCGGTGGATTGCCGCCAGGACCGGTGCATGGATCATGTCCGCCGGCGTGATCCCGTACTTCCATTCAATCATGGGCAGGGTGTGGGGTCGGCGGAGCCCCGTCCGCAGGCAAGCTTACTGCAGGCGGATCGACATAGAGCGGCTGGGCCGGCCGCGGCGGGCGCTGCCCAGCCCACCGAGCGATGGCGGCCAGCGCGACGAGCCGCGGGCAGAGCGCCCGGACATCGGTGAGCACCACGTCGCAGTCACCGGCCGCGAGCCGTGCGGCGACCTCAATCGCGGCATCGCCCGCGACCGCGACCGGGTAGGGTGGCCGGGGTAGTGCATCTAGGCGCGCAGCCTCAATCTCATGGCCGCGTTCCAAAAACACACGTCCGCGACGGCTGTCGGTGGCGACCCACAACCTGCGGCCGCCCAGATACGGAAGGCCTTCCGCCATTGCCTCACCAACCGTGACACCGACAACCGGACGGTCCAGTCCTAGCCCAATTCCATGCGCGAGCGAAAGGGCGGCGCGAATTCCAGTGAAGCTGCCGGGACCTACCGTTACGGCAATCAGGTCGAGCTGCATGGGGGCAAGCTGCGCTTCCGCGAGCACGGATGCCGCCGCAGCCGGCAGAAAACCGGCTTGGCCGCGATCGCCCTCCCTCTGACGCGCGGCAATGACGGCATGGTCAACCACCACCCCGACCGAGGCACGGCGTAGTGCCCCATCAAGAGCCAAGATCCGCACCGCTGCGTTCCTTAAGCTCGCTCGGGCAGGTGCATCCAATCCGGCATACGGGGCTCGACGCGGGCATCGCCGCAGGTCAAAGCCCGGCTGACCGCTTCGATCCGGAGCAAAGCCAGCCCCAGCGAGTCCCGGCCCGAGCGCATGACACCCACTTCGGCCCCATCCCGCAATACCGGCGCGCCCGGCGCCGGCACGGCCCCGCTAATCCTGACCGGCACGAGGCGCCGCTTTACCAGGCCCCGGTATTTGGTGCGGGCCGTAAGCTCTTGGCCCATGTAGCATCCCTTGGTCCAGGAAATGCCGCCCAGCTCGTCGAAACCCGCCTCGAGAAGCACCGTCTTTTCGGATTCCATATCGCGGGACCCGTCCGGTAGCCCGAGCGCCAGCCGGTGCAGGTCCCAATCGGCTTCCGGCGCATTCGTCGGCAGGGGCCTATCGGAGACGATCCGATAGCCGGCCTCAGGCAGGCGGGGATCAGGCTCAGCCCCCGCGAGGGCCACCGTGCCATTCCAGGCGGCGTACACCGAAAGATTCTCGCGCGGCTCGATGCGCACCTTGGACCGCAATCGGAACCGGCCCAGCCTTTGCACGAGCATCGGGATTTGGCCCCGCTCGCACTCCAGGAGCAATCGATCCGGCTGGGCGCGAATAAAAAAGTCAGCCAACCATTTTCCCTGCGGCGTCAGGAACGCAGCCCAGACCGGCTGGCCGGGCCTTGCTTGCGTCACATCATTGGAGACAAGCCCCTGAAGGAACTCGATCCGGTCATCGCCCGCGATCTCCAGCACGGAGCGGCCCGGCAACAGCGCGATCTTAGTCATGCCGGAGAAATTGGGCGGTGATCTTCGTTAGAGCAAGACGCGCGCCGGTCGGCGAATGTAGACCGGCGTAATTATAAGGGACGCCCTTGAACTATATCGTAGATGATATCGGCTTCTGCCCGATGCGCTGCGTGCGTCCAGAAAGCTGAATCGCGCTCTATAGACCAAGACCAGCGACATGGTGGCTTGATCCAAACCATCACGGCTCTATGGTTCATTGCCAATGACATAGTTCCTGATCCGATGTTTCATTGTGCTTGCGTCCGTGCCAGGCCCCAATCGGCACGGTGAGCTGGGCTGGCGGGAGATGCTTCTCAAGCCATCTCCGGAGCAGCCACTTGCCCCGCCCCTGCTGCACCTTATTAGCTAAATGGGCGATGCCGCTGTGGCCTGGACCTCATGCCAAGGCATCCGTTCAAGGATCATCTCAACACCAGGACATAGTCAGCGCTGGCGCTGCCGTCGTGCTGGGCCCCTGTCGGGCAGACCGAGGTAGGAGAGCCGCCGAAGAACAGGCTCTGGCACTTGCTGCACCAGCGCCAGTTGGCCTGGCCAGGAACTCCGGTGAGTTCTGCACCAGAACGTAGTCAGCGCTGGCGCTGCCGGCATGCTGGCCCCCCTTCGGGCAGACCGAGGTAGGCGAGCCGCAGAAGAACAGACTCTGGCACTTGTTGCACCAGCGCCAGTTCGCCTAGCCACCAGCACCCGAAACGTCCTCCGCCAGGGCAGTGCCGCTACCCCAGACCGCCGATGCGTAGTTGCCGACGATATGATCAGCGAGCTCGCGAACCGGGGCGGTTCCCCGCCGCCATGCTTGCTGCAAGATATAGTCCCCGGACGCCCTCTGTTGGTCGGCTGTAATGGTTCCCTCGTTGGCGTCTAGCCGAAGGTTGCCGTCGCGATCCAAGTACATTTGCCGGCCCGTGTGCTTGCAGAGGGGCGGGAGGCGAGGCACGAGATCGCAGCAGAGGACGAAGCGGACGTGGTCCACGCCGGACTGTCCACCGGCGAACTCGGCATCCCCCACCCGAGGGGCGCCGAAAGTGTAGGCCCGGGTCGGCTTCCGGCGACTGCAGGCGAGCACCGTCAAGGCCCCACCGAGGCTATGGCCGGTATAGATGATGCGGCCTTCTGGCACCTTATCGAGCGCGAGGCTGACGCGTGCCCATACCTGCTCAAGTGCCGCGGCGAAGCCGCCATCCACGCGCCCACCGGCGCCCCATGTCGCAGGAAGGAAGGCGAGGTTGGTTCCTATGTCGGTCGGGTCATCGGCCTCCGTCCCGCGGAAGGCCAGGAAAGCTCTCCTCCCCGGCTCGCGGACGAGGAGCCACTGGGTGCCGGTGCCCTCAAGCTGACAGTCCACCAGCGTGATGCCGGCTTTCGCAAGCGTCTGGTTCACCACGGTGCTGTCGCGGCAGTAGACCAGACGGACAAGCTCCGCGGCCAATGCGGGCTCGGAAGGCGGCGTGCCGCGGGCGAAGAAGTCTCGGGCATCGCCGGGATGAAGGAGCGATGCACGCCTGCAATCGTAAGGCCAAGCGAAGGGCATAATCGCAGCTCCTTTAGGTTCGAGTTCGAAACGGGCGGGCCATACGTTTCATGACGCAGCGTGAACTGACCGGGTCCCGACTCTTTGCCTGATTTACGTCAGTCCAAGACCTCACGACCCTGGCCCTAACGGGAAAGTTCGCCTTCGTTCCACCCACGTCCGAATTTTCCACTGTATCGGGCGGCAGCCTCCGGACAGGCCAGATCAGGAATCACTCCTTGTTGGCGCCGGTGTTTAACCCGAGTTCCTGTTCCTTTTCGCGAATTTGAGCGAGCGGCAATCTCGAAGCAGGGCTGCACCTGCACGAACGTGCCATTGTACGGCGCCACGGTCCTGCCGGTATTGTTTGATACATTCGCCCCGACGGTGCTGCTGTAATACCATGGCTTGCATAACATGTCGCTCGCGAAGTTCGTCACCGACCTGAACGCCTTATTGACGCTCTTGGTAGTGATCTGGCCGTTGATTGAGAGCAAGGCGTCCGTCGCGATTCGGCCTGCGAGATAGCCCATTTGAGCGAAACTCGAGCTTGGAACGTCGGGTGCGTACTTTTGCCGCACCTGCTCCATGTGGTTTTGGTCGGGAAGACCCGAGTTGAGCACATTGAACTCCGAATTCACGAGGAATTTGCCGTTCCAGTCCGGGCTCAGTGGCGGCGCGACCGACGGGTCATAAGCGGCTGTTGAGCTCGCCCAGTGAACGGCGTCGATGAGATGCTTCTTCTGAATTGCCTGGAGCAATGGCAGGACCGTCGAGCCTGTAAAATCGAGCACCACGCCGCCGCCCGGGGCGGGCCGTCTGCACGAGCTTCTCCGCGAGTTCTTCAGGCTCGGCGAGTGGCACGTCCTCGAGCAGGCTCACGGTCTTCAGGCCCATCGACTGGGCGAACTCCACGGTGCCGCTGTTGCTATCGCCAAGTTGCTCCGGCGAGACGACGACGAGCATGCCCTTGGCTCCGGCGCTGACGGCGCCCTGTGCATCGCCGAGGTTCGAGTAGTACGGACCCATATTGATCGACGAGAATTGCGGGCTCTGAAAGCATTTTAGATCGACGCCGGCAATGATCGGGAACAAGCCCTCGTTTTCATAGAACTCTTCATTGACGTTGCAGTCGTTGATCGCCGTGCTGCCGACGATCCCAAGCACGCCATCCTCCTCGACCAGCTTGTTCGCGAGTGCTGCGATCTGCTGTGGGTCGACCTGCGTTTCCTCTTCCATGATGAACTGGACGGGCCGGCCGTTGATGCCGCCGTTGTCATTCACGCACTGGAAGCAGGCGCCAGCCATCCTGCCGATCGAGGTGTAATCGATCCCGGGAACCTTAGTATTGATCGACCCTATTTTTATTGGCTCGCCTGTCGCCGGCCGGCCTGTACCCAGACCGCATACGCCGTGAGCCTGGATGTTCCCGCCGCCTCCGTCGTCCGCCTTCGCGGTCTTTGCCAATGGATACGTTACCAAAGCACAGACCAGGCATGCTGGAACGATGACATCACGCCATTGCACACGATCCCTCCTCCTGTGCCGCGCGTCCGATAGCGTGGCAACAATTTTTGGCAGTGACGTCTTCATTAACGTGTCCCCCGCGGTCGGTATCTGAGGTCAAATTACAGTAGCACGTGCAATTGGAGTCAGGTATTACACGCCCGAGCAACGAAATATTCGCGTGTCTCGGCATCTCGCGTATCCCGGCGATTGAAGACGCTACGGCGTCGGCGGGTTTACCGTGAGGGGGAAAGTTTGG
>JAFAHH010000064.1 GCA_019237355.1 Acetobacteraceae bacterium
CCCGTAGCAGGTGGACAAGAAACGTCGCTAAGCTCACCTGGCCGAAATCACTAGTATTTGGCCACCCCGCGGATTGCTTCGAAATCCCTGGAAATCGTGGGGTCTCGCTGAAGGTCGGCTCAGGAGGTTTTTGGCCAGGGGGTCAGGCTGGGTCGGACCAGCGCCCCTTTTCCGACTCGCGGTATTTCGTCGATGCCTGCCATCCGGTCTGGGGCCTGGGCCTGCTCTACTCCTGCTGGCTGCTGGTCGGCCAGCGGTTCCTGGTAGGTGTCGGGGGTGGTCGGAAGCGGCTGACCCTCCTGGGGGCCTACTGCCCCGAGGACCACGAGTATCTCGACCTGCGATTGACCCGGGACAACATCAACGGGCAGCAGTTCGTCAACCTGCTGCGGCTGTTACGGGCGAGCCATCCCGAGACGACGAAGTTCATCCTCTACCTGGACAATGCCCGTTACTACCATGCCCCGGTGGTCAAGGAATGGTTGGCCGATCACCCGGAGTTCCACCTGGAGCCGTTGCCGGCCTACTCGCCGAACCCGAACTTGATCGAGCGGCTGTGGAAGTTGCTGCGGAAGGAGGCGTTCACCCGGTGGCACCAGACGTTCGAGGCGATGGAGGCGGCGGTGTCAGCGGTGCTGGACCACCTGGAGGATTACCGGGCCGAATTGACGACCTTGATGACCGAGAAGTTCCAACGTCACCCCCTGGCAAAGGCCAAGGCAGTACAATCGGTAACCGCCTGAAGTGTAGGAACAACCGCTTCACCTACGCTATAATAGTGCCAATAGTAGGCGGCGTTGGACGTGGCGCCGGTGATGACTACCGCCGCGGCTGCACAGTTTAGGCAGCGGATGGCAATCCTGGCGTGCCGGTGCTCTGCCACGATATGGAATACGCCGCAGGCGAAACCGAGCACGCACATCTTGAGTGCCACGACACCGGCGTAGCCAGTGGCCTGCAGGAGTCCGGCCGCGATGGGGTTGAGTTCGTCGAGAGCGGCGTGTGCATAGAGATTGTACGTCAGGATGAGGTCTGCGAGGTTTAGCGTGACGAGGATTACGAGTTGGGTGGGCATGACTGTCCGGGCCTCCGGGATGGGGGTTTGGGTCGGTGTATGGCGTGGGGGTGAATGACGGCGAGCCGGGACGCGTTGGGTCGGGTTGGTGTCGTCCTGGCTCGACACGGGGGCAATATTCGGGGGCGGGGATTGCTAGGGGTTAGCGGGCTGGTGGTCGGCGTGTGGCCGTGCCTTGCCTTGTCTTGTCATACTCCTCGAATCCATTGATCCACACGGCGGGGCGCTTCGCGTCCTCTGGCCGCATGCGTGCTCGCTGTGCCGCGCAGTGCTCCTCGTATCCCTTGATCCATGCGGCGGCCACAGTGGCGTCCTGGGGCCGCACATGCACGTAGTATCGGTGGATCCGGGCACGATGCCAACCGCAGTGCTGGTCGGCCCAGGGGATGTGTATCGCCGGGACACCATCTTCCGTCATTCGGTCGGCGACAAAGTCTGGTTCGGCGGTGTCGCTCGTCACTTAGCGGGTGTTAAACGATAACTTCAGCAGTCCATGGACCGGCGATCAGAAAGGGCTATTTTTCTAGGGATCCGGCCGTTATCGCGGTGGACGAATTGCCGAAGTAATCGTTTTACACCCGCTTAGTTTCCCAAGCCCGCACCCTTCAGGCGGGTCGCTGACGCGGGTCGCTGACTTCGATCTCCTCGATCAAGGGGTGGCAGGGGGCGCGACCGGAGCGACCGGCACGACCGGGGCGACAGCGACCGGGGCGACCGGATCATACGTGGGAGGAGCCACGTAGTAGGGATAGGAGTAGGAATAGGGATAGTAGCCGTATCTCCCGTAATAGCCTGAATAGTAACCGCCCCCACCATGGCCATAATAACGGCCGTAGCCTCCGTGATAGGAACCGCCATGACCGCCATGGCCGCCGCCGCCATGGCCGCCGCGCGCAAAGGCGCTGACTCGCCATCATGAGGGCGAAGTGGCTTGTCTTCTCGGGGAATCTGGCTGTCCTCAGCCCTTAGAGGCTATCCGGTAATTTTTTCCTGTGATTCCCGGTATTTGAATGGCACCGGTTGCTTCAATGGATCTGGCTTCAAGAGCCTGAGCATGCGATGAATCGAACTGATCTTGATCATCGCCTCACTCGACTCTGTGTAGCGCTCGTAG
>JAFAHH010000174.1 GCA_019237355.1 Acetobacteraceae bacterium
CGATTCGGCCGGGCTGTGCAAGCTCTCAACTGCGGGATCTAGGATCAATTTACCGGGCCGGATTCGATTACCGCGTCAACACGGGTTGAAGGAGGGGGTTTGGCGCTCAGAATGGGAGCACTTTTCGCGTATAGTAGTGCGAGGCCCGTTGGCCAGTTCGAGCAACAGCCCATTGCCGTTGGTCCATCTGGGCAACGCGCCACGAGCCGCGATCCGCGCCTCGGCTGCCCGGAAAAATTCCAGGGTTTCGCAAGCCGCACGATGGGTTGAAATATTTTTTACTACAGCAGTAACCGACGGTAATTAACCGGAAGCGGGCCCTAAGCATCATTTTGCGGGCCCGCGTGAGAAGCGCAGACCCCGCGCCGGGCTATGGACGGTGTTGAGGCCGACGTGACCCTGCTGAGGTATCCAGCGCGTATAGACCGGGCGAATTTCGGCGGGAGGCGATAGCCCATACCCGTTGCTCATTTGGAAGGAGCGCCACCGCGCGGCCGCCGCCTTGGGGCACTCCGGCAGGCCGGGAAAATAACCTCAATTCGAGACAGACAGCAGAGCTTTGGATGTTTAGACGTAGATAAGCCTTGAATACTAATGCCGGGTGAGGGATTCGAACCCCCGACCTTCGGTTTACAAAACCGCTGCACTACCGCTGTGCTAACCCGGCGTAAGGTATTGAACTAAGCCTCATTCTTGAAAAGACCGGTCATCCCGTCAACCTCTCCTGTGCGCTCACTTGTGCCCCCGTTGGTCCTGAGCTGCGAGGGACGCGAGATAGGTCTCCGTCGTGGCGAAGTTGCCAGAGGGCCGGCCGCTTCCAGACGGACCACTGTGCCTCCTGCGCCCCAATAGCCAATACGGGACCAGCCTCGCCGCCGGGCGTCGCCCAATCCAGGGGTCCGCGGGCGGCTACTCTTGGTTTGAACGAGCCCGATCTTGCGCCGATCCCAATCCACGTTCTCTGCGGCGAGGGCAACCGCAACAGTAGCCCCGAGCCGAAGGCTGTTCTGCAACAGTCTGACGCAACAGCAGGTCGTGTTTCAGTAATTATTCACGGATGAGTGATCAGTTGAGATACGCAGCACTTATGTTGGAGAGCCGGACTTGACCCACATCGCGAATATCGACCGCCTTAGCCGGCCGGCCTTTAGCCCCCTCATGCTCACCGACGGCTTGATCAGGTTGGCCGAACACGCAGCCCAAGCGGGCTTTGCGGTGGTCGCCAGGCAGCTTGTTGAAATGGCGTTTCAGGTTCTTGATCCACCTGCGGAGTGCGGGTTGGGATAATCGGGGTAGAAGCGGTGAACTGGATCAATCACGAGCAATCAGTTACAGCCATCGAGTGCGGCCCGGATCTTTCTTAAGGTTTTGGTTGCTCGAGTACGACCAGCGCCAGGTTAGCAGCGGTAGTGCAGCCGGCGGGTCCGGTTCCTGCCGGTCCCGCGGCTGCCGCGAGCGACGCCGAACTCGTGACCCTGACCTCGCCGCTCGAGCGGTCCACCAGGATACTGGCCGGCTTGTGTCTCGATCCGATAAGTCCAAGCCCGTGCGCCTTGCCCAGAGCCGAGGCGATCTCGACGCCGAGCGGCAATGAGCTTCCGGTCTCTACGGGCGGACCGACTGTCTTTGTCTATGCCGCCCTGGACCCGTCATGCGGGAGCATGCTGTTCGCATGAGGGGGCCGAGAGGCCCCAGACCCCATCCACCTGTTCGCATGAGGGGGCCGAGAGGCCCCAGACCCCATCCACTAAGTGATTGGATTGCTAACTCGGTCCCGTCGGTCGTCAGCGAGGCGCCTGCACGAAATGGCTGGGGGACCTGGATTCGAACCAGGGCTGCCCGGTTCAGAGCCGGGAGTTCTACCGCTAAACTATCCCCCAAAATGGGAAGGGCTGGTAAACTATCCCCAAAATGGGAAGGGCTGGCGGCCAGATGGATAGCACAAGGCCGACCACCCGCCAACGTCACACTATGGCGGCGTTGCCGTAGCCCACCTCACGGCTGGGCCGAGGGGCTTGCGGCGGAGGCCAGACAAAGGGGTGGCCTCCGGCCCAGCGATCGCGCGTCGCCCAGCATCGGGCTGGCGCTGCGGCGTTATGGCTCGGCCGTCTGGGCGCCCTCAACCCACGCGAGCCGGTGATTCGTTATGAGCGCGAACGTCGGAGCGAGCTGATCCATATCCATACCAAGAGGCTCGAAGGCATCGATGGTATTGGCCACCGCTGACAAGACCGTTTTCACCCATGTGTCCGGGTCGGACCGGGCGTTCTCTGGTCGGAGTGAGAGGATTCGAACCTCCGGCCCCTGCGTCCCGAACACAGTGCTCTACCAGGCTGAGCTACACTCCGGCCCAGGCGCAGTGCTATACTGGGTGCCATTCCCTGCAGCAAGCCGTTCTTCTCAGCACCCGCTCGATCGGCCGCGCGATCAGTTGGTCATCTGGTCGCACCCGGCTACCAAGCAGCCGTGAGTCGCCGGACCGGCAAGGCCAGTTTGCATCCTCCAGAGTATCGAAACGTTAACCCGCCAGCCAGTGCCGATGCGCGCGCGACCAGGTCTTGCGCCGCGATGAATCCGGCCATGCCGCAGCAGGATCCCTTGCAGATGCTGGCGGGCGGGGAGAACGCCCTGCACCGCCGCCTTGCGTACGCGCACCAAGTCTCGCATCGCTTCGTGCGCTGCGTCCGGAACCCAAACTGCGGTTAGTTCGCCGGCACGATGCAGTTGGGCGATGCTGACGCATCCCGCCGGTCGCCGGTGGGTCTTCACACGCTCGCCGCAGCGGCGCGGGTCAGCCGCCGGGGCCGCAACCAAGCAGGATGGCCCAGCGCCAGCAACTGCCGATACACGCCATAGCCGCACGGCCCGGCTTCGCAGCAGAACTTCAGCTGCCTGCCGCTGCGGGCGAGCTTCTCGAACAGCTTGCCCAACGCCGCCGGCGTCTTCGCAATGATTCCGAACCAACGCGCTGTTTCTCGGCTGCCGCCCTCGGCAATCGCAACCGCGACTGTCGCGCCTTATGCACATCAAGCCCGATGAATAGTACGATAAGCTCCTGCATATCCCGTCTCCTCTGTGCGTGAGGGTCGGCGCCGGCCACTCCGGCGCAATGCTCGATCCGGCACACCGGTGAGACGGGTAACCGCGAGTCGCTGAAATGGCGGTCAGGTGATCCTGCGCCGGCTGCGTCTGATTCTCAAATGCTGTTCGGCTATCGCAGCTCGATCCGTACCACGTCCCGCACGATCCGACCACCGGCGGCGGTCGCCCGGCACCATCAGACGGAGCTGATCGTTCCGCATAGGCTGACCATCACCCTGATAGGCCAGGATGACTTACTTGCCCTCGAATTTTGGGGCGATTTCGGCGAGCGCCAGCACCGCCGCATAGCCATCGCGGGCAGTCACAACATAGTCTGGCGGCGGGGCACGGCGGTCGGTGTCAACCGCTTGTGTGCGCTCAAGCAGGGTCCATAAAGCCCACCAGTATAGCTCTCGCCGCTCAGAGCCATGCCCAGTCATCGCGCATCCAGCCGCCGATAAACAATGAATCCTTGCGCTTTGGGCCCCTGTTCCATGGAATAATTACGGTATCCGTAATTATAGAACGCTGCAAGGGGTGGGGTAACCCGCCATGTCTCCCAGCTTGGAAGGCCCGAAACGGGACCCAACACGAAGCCTGAAAGCGGCGGCACCGTCTCTGAGGGGGATAAATCAAAAATGATCTCCGGCCTTCGCCGAGTGAGGTCATCCAACAGCTTGTGAACGAGTTCGTTAGTAACGTAATTTGCAATGAGAAAGGGCAGTACGAAGCTGAACCGAACGTCTTTAGATACACCGGGAGTCAGGTATATGCCCGGCCGATTCCCCCATACAAATATATTACCACTGCTTTCATGCTGTTTTAGATAGTTGCGGACGTCAAGCACAGGTTGATTGAACCAAAGCCCTTTGGTCAACACAGCTCCATTTGCTTCGGCGAACCAGACAAAGCAGGGCGCTACCAATGCTAAGTACAAGCAGCCCATGCCCACTGTTCGAAGCTGGGATCTGAACAAGCTTGCCTGAGTGGTCACGATATCGCGCATCCGATAGAACATAGCACAGATCGTGAAACCGCCGACTAGAGTTGCGGGCTGGAAGTAATGCTCGAAAAGGCGACCGGAAGCCGACCCGAGCACTATTTCCAAGATGAGCAACGGCACGAGGATCCGGTCGAGAGTGCGGAGTGGCAGGTTACGTTGAGCTGTTGGCAGCATCGCTACCAAAGCTGCGGCGCCGACCATAAGAAAGACGTTCTCCCCGCTACTTACCCGAATGCTAAAAAGAATCGCCCTTATTTTGTTCGTTAGACTCCCACTCACGTATGCTGTATTGAATCGGCTGAGGCAGTCTAACATATCGGGAATGGCTCCCTGTACCCAAAAATAGTAAGATACGGGAACAGCATATGCAAGCGCTCCGAGCGCCTCGCACGCGGGCACGAGAGCGGCATTCCGCCATCCGTCCCTGATGACGGACATGGCTACCAGGAGCAACAATAGAACGCTTTGCAGCAGCACGGCATTGGGCCGGAGTAGCAAAGAAAAGCTCCACAACGATCCCATCGCTACGGCTGCAAGATAGGTC
>JAFAHH010000200.1 GCA_019237355.1 Acetobacteraceae bacterium
CCCTTGATCCACTTCCCCCGGCGCCCCTGCCGGAGTGCCACGGCAGGCGCTCGTGGGCATGGGGACCGGGGCATCATCCAGGCGGGCGGCGTGTTTTGCTGGGTGCTGGGGAGGGGAGGGCTGTGGTGTGAAATACTTCATAGCCAACACGGGACTGAGCGGATAGCGCCCCCGCACTTGATAACGCCCTGTGTGCTTGATGGGTGGCGCCGCATGTCCATGATCGCGATCCTGGTGATCGGTGGCATTGCCCTGGGGGTGGCGCTTAGTCTCGCTGCCGCCATAGCCCCACGGAAGCGGCCATTGGTGGCCGACGTCCCTCCTTGGCCCTTCGAGGAGCATGGCCATCCCGTCCAGAGAACCGAGCTCCCACGCGATGACTTAGCGTGACCCCCGCATGTGCCAACGCGGGGGCGCAGGCGGGCATGTAGGCCGGCGCGGGATCGCGGGCTAGTCTTACTGTGTCATAGGGCGCGGTTTCGCGCGAGCCATTGCTCCTGCCTTCAGATCATCCAAAGGATGACCTCGATATTGCAAGCTGCCCCAATATCTCGCCGCCACATCTGATAGGTGGTGCGCTGATCCCCCTCTTGTACGCGGCTTAAAAACCGGTTCATCACGCTTCGGTCCCGACTGGCCCTTCGAGCACTGAAACGCTTCATATGTAAGCAGTCCATCCCCGGCTACACCTGCGGCCGTTAACCAAGGAGGGGTCAATGCGTTACTTTATCGCAGCACTCGGTTTGATGGTTGCTCTGGGCCTCAGCCAGGTCGCATTTGCGGCTGGGAACACCGGCTGGGATAATAGCTCGAACGGCTACGGCCAGTATCACGTGAGCAACGGCTGACAGGAATGCCTGAGACTTGTGCGGCGCAACCTGCGCCCGCACTGTGGGGCAACCATTCAAATCCGTGCAGTGTGAGTATAGCGATTTTTCTACGCGCTTCCCAGGAGCCATGGATATTCCGGATACGATACTTTGTTAGCATCGCGACAGCGATCTGCTGTCCGTAAATCAAGGGTGGGGTCACATGCGGCAGTATTAACCCCCAATAGAACTAGCTTCTTGCGGCTTCGACCTCGGTGCAACCGGAGTCGGACTGGTTCGCAGTTGCGGACCCATATGCTGTCGCTGATGCTCGATAGCAAATACGTTGCTATAAAGCTGCGCAACCCACTGCCGTCCTTCCATAGTCAATTCGAGATGTCGGATCGCCTGCCCGATATATGGTTCCACCTTGCTCCAGAAGAAACGAGGATATCGCTCGGCCAAGTCGGCGGGGCTGGCGTAATCTAATTTCTCATTAACTCCTATCTCAGCGAACTCATGGAAGAGTGCATTGAGTTTGCGCAGATACAGTGGATCTGCGAGTTGTCCGATAAGATCGGCAGCCCGCAGCAAGCCGGCCTCTGTGTCGGTTTCCGCGTAATCCCCATCGTTCGGCACTGGGAAACAAGTCAGCGCTATCGTTCGCGCAATTCGTTCGCCATTGATCAGAGGATGAGATCTGAAACGCTCCAGCACCACGGCCTGGGATCGAAAGACGTGATAGGGCGCAAGATATGCGTCGGAAGCACCTCGGGGGAGGGATATGACGTTCCCTATGGCGTCAATAACCTGCTGTTCAGCATTGTCCTGAGTACATACACCTCGCAAATAGCCAACATCATGCGTTAGGGCCGCTATAATAAAATGCAGCCAGTCATCCGGCGTTACATTGCGAGTGAGTCGAAGCCCACGTAAGATATCCTGGGCTACCAGTGTCACTAATGCCGTATGTTCGGCGTCATGGTATAGCGCATCGCTGGTGGCAAGGCGTTCAATGACGAGCCGTGGCGCCTCGTCGAGAGAGCCGCGATCCGTTGGTCCCCACTGCCGAAGCTGCGCAGGAAAGTGCGGGACAGCTGTTTGCCTAATTCATCCGCGAGAAGCGTCGTCTGGTTCAGCATTTGTTGTGCTCCTCGTCGAATCGAGGTGTACATGGTGGAGCAGATGTAGGGGCTATATGTCTTCGAGACCGAGCGCGGCGGCCCGCTGAGCACTCCGAGGCCAAACAATCCATATCGCATCCGCAGCCTGCGGCAGTCATCCAGCTCGCCGCAGGCCCGCCTCGGGGACAGCCACGACGGCGGTGTAGTCGGTCCGGGTGGTCGCGAGCCGTAGCCGGACCCCTTTCGCCGCGGCAGGAGCAGGCGGGGCAGGGGAGTGCTATGAGACGCCGATGGCCACGCCGGACACCCACGCCGAAACCTTCACCCCTGCGGAGCGCGCCTACATCCG
>JAFAHH010000208.1 GCA_019237355.1 Acetobacteraceae bacterium
GCGGCTTGCTGATGCGTGATGGATATCGTTCTATTGATGAAGCAGTGGGCCACGCCGTCAGTTAAAGTCTTATGGTTGTCAAGGAGACAAGAATGCAGGCGAATGACGTTGAATTTCTGATTGACGCTCAATGGCTTGCTGCTCGAAGCGGCGACCCTGCTGTCATTCTGATTGACACCCGGCCTCCCGCTGAATATTGGGAGGGACATCTTGAGGGTGCTCGCCATTTCGATCCCTTCCCGTTCCATCATAGCGATACCGGCGACGCCGGCATGAACGAGTTCAACGGCCAGCTTGCCTGGATTTTTTCGGCGCTGGGCATTACCGGGCGCGAGACCGTGGTCTTTTATGAAAACGAATCCGGGATGCGGGCGACGCGCGGCGCATGGCTGCTCGAATATATGGGACACCCGTCAGTGCGAATACTCGATGGCGGCCTGAATCGGCTGGCTGAAGCTAAGCTCATCACAACACCCGTCACAGTCACTCCGAGCAATTTCCAGGGAACCCCGCAGGCCGGCGCGCTCGCGACGTATAAGTATATCGCTGGCCACCTCGGCCATCAGGAGGTGCAGATCTTCGACGTTCGTAGTGATGAAGAATACTTCGGCGAACGCATTCGCGCGCGCCATGGCGGCGCAATTCCCGGGGCGATTCATCGTGATTGGAGGCAAGCTCTCGACGAGAGTGGCGCCTTCAAACCGGTTGAACAATTACGCGCGGAGTTCGAGCGGATGGGTTTAAGACCCGAGCGCGAGATCATCCCTTATTGCCAGGGCGGTTATCGGTCAGCCAATGCCTATTATGCGTTGCGCCTCGCCGGCTACCCGCGAGTTCGCAATTACCTGGGCTCTTGGGGCGAATGGGGCAATCGGGAAGATCTCCCAATCGAAAAACCCACGCGCCGCCGTATTCATAGCTGACGCTAGTAGAGCAATTACTCAGGTAAATGCCTCAGATTGTCCTGCTCACCGGTTTTGCTCCCTTCGGCGGCGAGCACACCAACCCTTCGTGGGAAGTAGCATTGCAGCTTGACGGCCATAAGTTTAATGGAGTGGCGGTGAAGTCGATGCGGTTGCCGGTCAATTGCCGCCGCGCCTCGCAGTCGGTGATTGACGCCATTGCTCGGTTCGCGCCCGCGGCGGTGGTCGGATTAGGACAGGCAGGCGGCCGTCCTGTCCTGTCACTGGAAAAGATCGCGATAAACCTGGCGGACCCGCATGCCGACCGCGAGCGCGACGGCGGTCTGCAGGGCAAGCCGGTCATTGCCGGCGCGCCGGATGCTTACTTTACACGCCTGCCGCTCCCTGCAATTCTGCGAGCGCTCAAGCGCCATCATATTCCCGCAGCCGTCTCGCTCAGCGCTGGAGTTTACGTTTGTAACACCGTGATGTACTCGGCGCTCCATACGCTGCGGCGGCGCCGGACGCCCGCCGGCTTTATCCATCTGCCGTACGAAGCTGCCCAGGCAGCGCGCCATCGTGCCGTCGCCAGCATGGCGCTCGCAACGATGACAGCCGGCATCGAAATTGCTCTTGAAACGATTGCCCGCGCATTGTGATGGCCGCATGCCGTGCGACCAGAGCAAAGCCTGCGTGACCCACTGGGAAATTTTGCTCGCCGCCGTTCGCTATTTCTCAGCGGCAGTTGTTGGCTGGCCTATATCCAGCCGCCTCTGCCGCCTGAGCATCGGGAAACTCAACGCGATTGCGCGGCGAAATCTTGCCGTAATAACGGCAGCCGGGCCATTGATAAATCATGCTCCGGCGATTGCCGACTACGGCACCGGAGGGACCGGCACCGCTGGCGATAAAAGGCTGCGACTGCGCCGCCCGCTGATTCCAATTCCGCAGATATTCGGCGGCTAGCGCGGGATCATGCAGTACCAGCAGATTCTCGGCATTCAAATGCTCCGCTCCCCAGGTGTAATTGAAGCTCCCGGTAAGAACCGTGCCGCCGTCGATTACCATTACCTTGTTATGCATCAGCCCCGGCACGGTATCGACTAGTACCAGTACTCCGGCCGAGGCGAGTGCCGCTACTCGAAACGAATCGTTGCGGTCTTGGAGCTGGCCGCGATCGACGATAACACGCACATCGACGCCGCGCCGTTTTGCCCTTATCAGTGCGCTTACCACCTCTTGCAAGGTGAGGGAGAACATCTGAATGCGAATTGTCGTCCGGGCATTGCCGATCATCCGCAGAACGGTGACCAGAGGGTCGCAACTGCCCGCGACCGGTGGCGCAAAGCATGCCTGAATCTCCTCCGCAGGCGCCGGCACGGCGGCGGTTAGGACGCGCAGGGCGATGGCACTGCACAGCAATGCTGGCCTCGGCCAAAGGATTCGGGCCGCGCCCATGTTTTCGCTAAATCCAGTCATTCTATGCTATTGAGCATGGCACCGGCTTCGTCGGTATAGATGCCAGGCGAACTGTAAATGAAGAGAGGAGGCTCGATGATTGCCTCGATGCCGCCGCCTTTGCGCGCTTCCAGCAGAATCATCGTTGCCGCTTCTCCCGGCCTCGAATGAACGAAGCGAATCCGTTTCGGTTCGAGCAATCGTCGTTTCATCTCGACGATTAGCTCGACGGTCCTCGATGCGGTAAATACCATCGATATCTTTCCGCCGTGATTCGCGTAATGCGCGGCCGCCGCGATAAATTCCGCCAGCGACGCACCGCCGCCGCCACGCGCAATCCGCCGTTCTGTATCAGGGCTCTCGCGTCCGCGCGATGCCGCTCGATATGGCGGATTCGCGACGACGTGGTCAAATGCAGCCGGCATGAGTCCGGAAATAGTCTGGCGGAGGTCAGCGCAAATCGCCCTCACCTCCAGCTTATTCAGAGCGGCATTATGCGCGATCATTGCGGCAAGGCGGGGCTGGAGCTCGACGGCTACGGCCTGAGCGGGATGATGGATTGCCGTGAGGATAAGCGACACCACACCGCATCCGGCACCTAGCTCCAGAATCTGCGCGCACTGGCGTGGACGGGCGAAGCGCGCCAGCAATATGGAATCGATCGCGAACCGGTAGCCGCCGGACGGCTGGACGATAGTAAGCGCGCCGCCTAGGATCGTGTCTATGGTCTGCGCCTGATTGATTGCCATGGATGCCGCCGAAAAAGGAGCCCGCTACGCTCGCGTTTTTCGCAAGGCTGGAGCGCTGCTCAGCAAAGGCAGAATAGCGCGAGCAATCGAGGTGCTTGAAGAGGGCAGGTCGCTGGCCGAGAAATGGGGCGATACGGGGATGGCGCGCCGGTTTACCGCCGAAATTATCCGTGCGAGCGCCCCGCCGGAATCGTCAGAATAGTATCATTCCAGTGATAGAAGACGGGCGGCTGGAAAGCTGCCCACCTGGCTCACTGGGATGCGCCTCGCAATGCGTCTGACTGGCCGCGCTTGGCTTATTTCGGTAGTGTTTCAGTTTAACCTTCCACATTGAATGAAAAGCGGACTTCAGCCGCGGAAAACCGCCTCAATGTTGTTGCCGTCCGGATCGAGTACAAAGGCTGCATAGTAACCGGGCGGATAACCTTGGGCGGTGT
>JAFAHH010000489.1 GCA_019237355.1 Acetobacteraceae bacterium
TGACGTGGCGCGGGTGGTCAACCGCGATCCAGAGATTCGCGGCCGGCTTCGGCTCATTTTTATCCCCAATTACAATGTCACTCTTGCGCAAGCGATCATCCCTGCCGCGGATCTTTCCGAGCAGATCTCCACCGCTGGAATGGAGGCGTCTGGGACCGGCAACATGAAGCTTGCGCTGAACGGGGCGATCACGATTGGCACTCTCGACGGCGCCAATGTCGAGCTGCGTGAAAGGGTAGGTGCTGAGAACATCGCGATCTTTGGGCTGACGGCCGAAGAAGTAGCAATCCGGCGGCGTGGATGGCATGATCCGCGTGAAACGATTGGCGCCACCCCAGCTCTCGCGCAAGTTTTACAGGCAATTGAGGCGGGAGTGTTTTCGCCAGACGAGCCTAATCGGTTCTGGCTGCTGCTCGAGGAACTTACCCGCAATGATCACTTTATGGTGACCGCCGATTTCGAGTCCTATTGGGCGACGCAGCGAAGTATCGATGAGGCCTGGCAAAACCAAGCAGCGTGGTGGCGATCGAGTATTCTGAATACAGCCCAGGTCGGATGGTTTTCGTCAGATCGGACTATCCGCGGCTATGCCGGAGACATATGGAATGTCGTGACCCAGTAACCGTTGAGTTCTAGAGATGATGGCTTTAGGTCGACGCCATCATGCTCTAGAGTTCAGAGCGTGAGTGAGGCCTTCCGACGAATTCCGCCTTAAGCGCTCGCGCTCTAATCGCAGACCAGGGAGGAGGGCAGTGCCGCACCAGCCAAGACCGGGCGCCCCGTTCGCGCGGCATGCTATGGCATACGTACTTGCCGGAGGGCGAGGCAGCCGATTGATGGAGCTCACCGATATCCGGGCGAAGCCAGCCGTTTACTTCGGCGGCAAGACCCGGATCATCGACTTTGCGCTCTCGAACGCGCTCAATTCCGGCATTCGCCGGTTTGGCGTAGCGACCCAGTACAAAGCACATAGCCTGATCCGGCACTTGCAGCGCGGTTGGAACTTTCTCCGGCCCGAGCGCAACGAAAGCTTTGATATTTTACCTGCCAGTCAGCGCATCTCGGAGACCCAATGGTATTCGGGAACCGCGGATGCCGTTTATCAGAATATCGACATCATCGCGAGCTACGCACCCGAGCATATCATCGTTCTAGCGGGCGACCATATTTACAAAATGGACTACGAGAAGATGCTGCAGCAGCATGTCGACGCCAAAGCCGACGTGACTGTAGGGTGCATCGAGGTGCCCCGAATGGAGGCGACCGGGTTCGGGGTTATGCATATCGATGCCTCTGACCGGATCATTTCGTTCCTCGAAAAGCCCGCTAATCCGCCTGGGATGCCGGACAAGCCCGACATGGCGCTGGCGAGCATGGGAATCTATGTGTTCGAAACGTCTTTCTTGTTCGAACAACTCCGGCGCGACGCCGCCGACACCAACTCCGCGCACGATTTCGGCAAGGATATCATCCCGTATCTGGTCAAGCACGGCCATGCGATCGCGCACCGGTTTCCCGAGTCCTGCGTGCGGTCCCCTTCGGAAAAGGAGGCCTATTGGCGCGATGCCGGTACTATCGACGCCTATTGGGAGGCGAATATCGATCTGACCGACTTCGTCCCGGCGCTTGATCTCTATGACCATGACTGGCCGATATGGACCTATAGCGAGATCGTGCCGCCGGCCAAGTTCATCCACGATGAAGAAGACCGCCGCGGACAGGCGATCAGCTCGCTCGTTTCGGGCGGTTGCATCATCTCCGGGGCATGCGTTCGCCGTTCCCTGTTATTCACCGGGGTTAGGGTGAACTCGTATTCCAATCTCGAGGGCGCTGTCGTGCAGCCCTATTGCGATATCGGCCGCCATGCGCACCTGCGGAACGTGGTGATCGACCGTGGTGTACGTATTCCGGAGAAATTGGTTGTCGGCGAAGATCCCGATCTGGATGCACGCCGGTTTCGCAGATCAGACCGGGGCATCTGCCTGATTACCCAGCCCATGATCGACAGGTTGCAAGGGTAGCTCTGAGTGCGGGTGCTTTCCGCTGCGTCTGAAATCTACCCGCTGATCAAAACAGGCGGCCTGGCGGATGTGGTCGGCGCGCTACCGCGGGCGCTGGCGGCGGAAGGTGTGGCCGTGTGCACCTTGGTTCCCGGCTACCCGGCGGTTATGGAGGCGCTCGGGTCCAGCACGGTCGCGCACACATTACCCAATCTGTTTGGCGCCCCGGCCCGTGTGCTGGCCGGGTCTGGCGGTGGCCTCGATCTGTTCGTGATCGATGCCCCGCATCTGTTTGGGCGCCCTGGTAACCCGTATATCGGTCCAGACCGAACCGACTGGCCTGACAATGCCTTTCGCTTCGCAGCGCTGAGCCGCGTCGCCGCGGAAATTGGGCTTGGGGCGGTTGACGCGTTTCGGCCCGACATCGTCCACGGCCACGACTGGCAGGCCGGGCTTGTACCAGCCTATTTGCACTACTCCGGCCAGCCGCGCCCAGCGACGGTGATCACCGTTCATAACATGGCTTTCCAGGGCCAATTTCCCCCTGATGTGTTTGCTGGCTTGGGATTGCCGCCGACCGCGTTCAGCATCGAAGGCCTCGAGTATTATGGCATGGTTGGCTATTTGAAAGCGGGGCTGCAGCTTGCCGACCGGATCACGTCCGTGTCGCCGACCTATGCCACCGAGATCATGACCCCTGAGGGCGGTATGGGGCTGGAAGGCTTGCTCCGCGGCCGTTCGGGCGTGCTTTGCGGTATCTTGAATGGAATCGATGAGGCGATCTGGAACCCGGCCGCTGATCCGATGATCCCCGTTCCTTTTGATCTCCAGAGCCTAAATCGACGGGCGGCGAACACACGAGCACTGCAGGAAAGGCTCGCCTTGCACCCCGACCCGCGGGCGCTCGTGTTCGCAGTGATTAGCCGCCTTTCTTGGCAAAAAGGGATCGATCTACTGCTTGATGCGATCCCCCGCTTGTTGGAATCCGGTGCGCAGCTCGCGTTGCTAGGAACCGGTGATGCAATGCTTGAGCCGGCGCTCGAGACCGCTGCGCGTGCCCACCCCGGCCGGGTCGCGTGCGTGATCGGCCAGGACGAGGCGCTTGCCCATCTCATGCAAGCCGGAGCCGCCGCGCTACTGGTGGCCTCCCGGTTCGAGCCTTGTGGATTGTCCCAGCTCTGCGCGCTTCGCTACGGCGCAGTGCCCGTCGTGGCGCGAACCGGGGGGCTCGCGGATACAGTCATTGACGCAAACGAGATGGCCATGACGGCGGGTGTTGCGACGGGGATTCAGTTCCCCCCGGGGAGCAAGGAAATGCTGGACGCGGCAATCCGGCGAACCGCGGCAATCTTCGAGGATAACGAGGCTTGGCTGAAGATGCAGGCTAATGGCATGCGGACCGATGTCTCCTGGCGGCGACCAGCGAAGCGATATGCCCAGCTCTACCGCGATCTCTTAAACCAAAGGAGGCTCGAGCAGGCGGCCTAGGGCCAGGCGTGGGGCGCTGGTTGCACCAACTTGCACCCAGGGTGAGGATTACCTCGGCCTTGTTTCAATCGAGTAATTATATGGGTCGGTCCCGGCCTCGCGCCGAGCGCCAGCGTCGGCGATTATGCGATGGACGGGTTCAAGCGCAGGAGCTCACGACCTAATGTTTTGAACAGGAAGAAGCTGGTGCTAACGGGGACGGGACCCGAGGCTCCAGGTAAGTTGAGGCCTGCCGGCCTCTGGCGCTCAGAGGAACATTATACGTGCCTTCCGTCGCCAACACTTACGAGATGCTAATCCAGAGCGTAGTGGACTACGCGATTTTCATGCTCGATCTCGAAGGGCGCGTGGTCAGTTGGAATCCTGGGGCGGAGCGGATCAAAGGCTACACGGCAGACGAGATCCTCGGTGAGCACTTCTCCCGGTTCTATACGGAGGAGGAGCGCGCCGCCGGTATTCCCAAGGACGCGTTGCGAATAGCGGAGGAGACCGGGCGCTTCACTACCGAGTCTTGGCGCGTTCGGAAGGACGGCAGCCGATTTTGGGCAATGGTGGTGATCGACGCCATCCACGTGAACGGCAAGCTTGTGGGGTTTGCCAAAATCACACGTGACATGACCGCGCAGCGCAACGCGTACCTCGCCGCCATTGAAAGCGAGCGCCGGTTTCGCCTCTTGGTTCAGAGCGTAACCGACTACTCCATCTTCATGCTGAGCCCGGAAGGCTACGTGACCAATTGGAACGCCGGCGCCGAGCGAATCAAGGGCTACACCGCGTCCGAAATCATCGGTCAGCATTTTTCCCGGTTCTATACCGCGGAGGACCGCGAGGCCGGCGTGCCCTGGAGGGCGCTGGAAACGGCGAAGCGTGAGGGGCGCTACGAAGCCGAGGGCTGGCGGGTCCGGAAAGACGGTCGCCGATTCTGGGCGAGCGTGGTGGTCGACGGTATTTACGACAACGGCGAACTGATTGGCTTCGCCAAAATCACGCGCGACCTCACCGAGCGCCGCGAAGCTCAGATGGAGCTGGAGCGGTCGCGCGAGCAGCTACTCCACTCGCAGAAGATGGAGGCCATCGGTCAGCTCACTGGTGGCATGGCGCACGATTTCAATAACTTACTGACCGGGATTACCGGCAGCCTGGAGTTTATGAAGACCCGGCTAGCCCAGGGCCGCACCGCTGATCTCGACCGCTACATCATGACTGCTCGGATGGCCGCTTCGCGGGCAGCGGCTTTGACACAGCGCCTGCTTGCCTTCGCCCGGCGGCAGACACTCGACCCCAAGCCGACGAATGCGAATAAGCTGATCGGCTGCATGGTGGAGATGGTACAAAGGACGGTGGGACCGGAGATCGAGGTCGAGCCCGTGCTCGCCGTCGGACTCTGGCCGACACTGTGCGACCCGAGCCAACTCGAGAACGCGATCCTCAACCTGTGCATCAATGCCCGGGACGCAATGCCTGGGGGCGGGCGGCTTACCATCGAAACCGCCAATACCTGGTTGGATGAACGCGGCGCGCGGGAGCGCGACATGCAGCCCGGCCAATACGTCTCAATCTGCGTGACCGATACCGGAGTAGGGATGCCGCCCGACGTACTGGTTCGCGCCTTCGACCCGTTCTTCACGACGAAACCCCATGGCCAGGGCACCGGACTGGGCCTATCCATGGTTTATGGCTTCACGCGTCAGTCCGGCGGCCAGGTTCGGATCTACTCTGAGATGGGAGTGGGCACTACGGTGCGCGTGTACTTGCCCAGGCACCGCGGCGCGGCCAAGGAGGAGCTGGACTTCCAATCCGAGCTGGCTGAAGCCTCACTAGCCGAGTCTCATAAGACGGTCCTGGTTGTGGATGACGAACCAAGTGTGCGTATGTTGGTGACTGAGACATTAGCGGATCTGGGGCACGCTGTGATCGAGGCGGCGGACGGCCCGTCAGGCCTGAAGGCGGTGCAATCCGATGCGAAGATCGACCTGCTGATCACCGACGTCGGTCTACCCGGCGGGGTGAACGGCCGCCAATTGGCCGATGCCGCCCGGCAGATGCGCCCCGGGCTGTCCGTGCTGTTCATTACCGGCTACGCCGCGAATGCCGCGATAAGCAATGGCCAATTGGAGCCGGGCATGCACATCCTGACAAAGCCGTTCGCCATGCAGATGCTGGCATCCAAAATCAGCGCCATTCTCGCAGAGAATTGCGATATGAGCTCATGATGTGGTCTGTAAGGCACCTGCAGTGGTAAATGAGCCGCAGCGCCACCCGGCCGATCTCCTGCCCGTCATAGCGTTCATTGTTGCAGTGGCGCTGCTTGTCGGCGGCTGGTTTCTATTCCCCAAGGTGCAGGCCTGGATATCGGCCCAGGACTGCGTGGCCACGGGGCGAACCAACTGCGTGCAGTACGACGTTCCCCGCTGATCTTTATCCGAAACAGATTTACTCTAGGGCCTGTTGAGATACATTCATCGTGATCCGATCACAGCAGCCGCAAGATGGATTATCCCCGCGAAACTCTCGTTGGTCTTGTCGCTCCGCATGGCGATTCGCTTGAACTCCTTCAACCGGCCGAAGAAGTTCTCGATCAAATGCCGCCATTTGTAGATCTCGCGGTCGATCGCGAGCGGGGCTCGGCGGTTTGGCCGTTGCGAGATGACGATCTTGGCGCCTCTCTCGTTCAACTCGCCGATGATCCAGTCGGCGTCGAACGCTGTGTCGGCGATCAGGCCTTCGAACTCGATGTCCTGGATCAAGGGCTCGACACCGACCGTATCGTAGCGATTTCCTGGCAGCAGGACGAAGCGGACCAGGTTGCCGAGTGCATCAGTCAGAGCCAGCGCCTCATCTGGGCGGCTTTGCCAGTGCTGCCCGAACTCAATACCCTCGATGTCCTGAAAGATCGTGAACTCCCGGTTACCCGTAACTACCCGCACCCGCAGTTCGAGCTGCTTGCGCAGCTTCGTAATCGCGCCATAGTGGGCCTCATCGTCCAGGCGAGTGTAGCTCAGGAAGGCGTGCGGGTTAGTGGCCATATGTAACCTTAGGTGGCGCGTCTAATCACGCTGCTTACTTACGTTGTTGCGGTTCAGGTAAAAAGGCCCCTTCCGCCTCTGGCCACGCCGCTCCAACCCTGAAGCGCGGTTCGGCCGCTTTACTCGCGTGAAGGCGGCGAAGCACCTGAACCGCAATTCGATGATCAGCTTCGTTTGGGCACCGATGCAGGCGGCTGGATGCGAGAAAACGGTTTTCGGAGCGGAGTCCTCTCCTTATGGACCCTATCGCGAACCCGAGCGAGCAGCGCGAGCGCGCATCATCGCCACAACGCGGACGCGCGCCCGTGATACAGCCCACCGATGAACTTGCGCAGTCTCCCGATCAATGTTGCCGGTCCTGGTGGCTGTGAAACCAGCGGGTCGTTCCTACTCTCCTCTGTGACAGCGCCCTCCTTCGGCGGGGCCGCGACGTCGACGGCCTGAGGCTCATTAGCCGACGAAACTTGGCCGGGCTCTTCGGCCGGGGCCGCCTCGTCCGTCTCTACGCGCTTCGCCAACCCGTCATCGCCGCTCGGATGGAGTTCATCAGGAC
>JAFAHH010000784.1 GCA_019237355.1 Acetobacteraceae bacterium
CCTTGTCAAGTTGGTCAAGATTGGGAGCATGAAGGAAGTTTCCGAGCACATTATAACGTTTACTAACCCAGCTCACGCCAAGGCGGCGGTCTTCTCCAATCGGAATCGCCCGGTCTTCCGGAACATCGTCCAATCGGGATTCTTCCCTTATGCTGAAAATGTGGCCGTCCTTTACGTCAACGAACCACGGCTTCGTCTCCTCCGCGCTCGGGTCGACTGCCAATATTTCGGAAATCAGTTCGCGAGGTGCCCATTTGCTCAGCGCGTGCTCCGATGTCTCCTCAATGTACACCTTCAGTTGATCAAACACCAAATGCTCGATGCAGAGCCGCAGTTCGAGGCAGGCGTACCTCACGCTATCATCGTTTGCCAGAAGCCTCTTCGCGCGTTCAAGGCAATGTTGAGCCTCAATTCGGCCATTATAGGGTTTCGTCGCCACTTCTCACCTCTGCAAATATCCAGCTCATCACGCACGCCAGGAAGCACCGAACCAAAGAGAAAGCTCCGGTTAGCGAATCGATCTCTTCTCTCCGGGAAGGTAAGAGTTTACCCAAACCCGGCCAGCAGTTCGAGCTGCCAGCCCTCGAAGGTTCGCTGCTGGGTGGTCTAAAAGCGAGAGGAGGCGGTTGCCCCACCAGTCGGCGCTCTCGGAGCGGGAACTAATCCTTGATCTGCACGGCACCGCTGCTGCTATGCACTGGTTGTGCACACAAACGGCCGGCCGGGGCGCCGTTTGTTGCCTTCAGGTGCTTGGCCGATGACAGCCTTCATCAGGGCCGTCTTCCCAGCGCCGTTTCGGCCAAGCGGCGCAACGAGGGCGGTTATCGGGCTGCTCCGGTCAGACGGACAATCCTAACTCTATCCCGGCGATAGCACAGAGCAGAACGACGAGCAGCGGCGGCGCATTCCAGATGATGAGCAGCACGAAGCCGGTTGCGGCTACGGCAAAATCGGCGGGACTTTGCACCGCGCTCGTCCATACCGGGTTGTAGAGCGCTGCCCCGAGCAGACCGACCACAGCCGCATTGACGCCGGCCATCGCTGCCCGAGCGCCGGGGAGGGCGCGCAATTCGTGCCAGAAGGGCAAAGTGCCCATGAGCGCGAGAATTCCCGGCACGAAAATTCCCACGAGGGCGACGGCCGCACCAGTAATTCCGCCCGGACCAACGCCAGCCACAGCCCCCAAATACGCAGCAAACGTAAATAGCGGGCCGGGCACGGCCTGCGCGGCTCCGTAACCGGCAAGGAATGTGTTATCCGAAACCCAACCGGGAACCACGACAGCGTTACGGAGCAGCGGCAGCACTACATGACCGCCGCCAAAGACAAGCGCGCCGGAGCGGTACAAGGCGCTGAACAGCGCAAGCACGCCTGGGCGCACCGGCATGAATGCGAGCGCGAGCAGCACAAAGAACGTAACAAGGAAAACGATCCCCATGCGCCCGGATATCGGCATCGCCCCGCCGCCACCTATCGCGTCCATATTGCTGCGGCAGACCGCCAATCCGGCAATGCCTCCCAGCACGATGGCACCGACTTGGCCGATGGCGCCGGGAAGCGCCGTCATCAGAACGAGAGCCAATGCCGCTATAGACGCCCGCTGCCGATCCGGGCACAAATTCCGGGCCATGCCCAGCACGGCCTGCGCGACAATGGCGACGGCGACGAGTTTCAGACCGTGCAGCAGACCGTTGCCGGCCGGGTCTCGTAACGCACTCGCGCCGAAGGCAAAGAGCACGAGCGCAATTGCCGAGGGCAGCGTAAAGCCCACCCAAGCGGCGAGACCTCCGAGATATCCGCCGCGCATGAGGCCGAGCGAAAATCCGACTTGGCTGCTGGCTGGACCCGGAAGGAACTGGCACAATCCGACGAGATCGGCGTAAGCGCGCTCATCAAGCCATCGGCGGCGCAACACGAACTCGTCGCGGAAATAGCCGATATGGGCAATCGGCCCCCCGAAGCAGGTAAATCCTAGCCGCGCAAAAACGAGCAGCACTTCGAGCGGTGAACCCGCATGCTTTCGGTTTTGCGCACGTTCCGGCGCCATGGCGCTTGTTCGCCCATTCCCGCTCATTCCTCGGGCACCCCCGCGATGCGCATGCCCTCATAGAGGCGCTCGCGGGTCGCGAGATAGAGGGGATTGTCGCTGAATGCCAAGGATCGGAACCGCGCGATGGTGAAGCTCGGATTGAGCTCGAGCCCGGCGCGCGCCGCTTCGCGCGCGTGTTCGAGACGGCCGAGGAGCGCCAGAGCGGCAGCGAGCGCAATATGGGGCACCGGGAAATTCGGGTTCAGTTCGATGGAGCGGCTCAGCCACGCGACCGCTTCCTCGTCGCGGCCCAATGCCAACTTGGCGGTTCCGGCGATCGTCGCCCA
>JAFAHH010001051.1 GCA_019237355.1 Acetobacteraceae bacterium
GGCGACAGACTGCGATGCGGGACGATGACGGCCTGAAACAAGACGGGGCTGTGCGGGGCGGCCATCCTTGGAATCTAGGGCGATCGGGAGCCGTTTAACCCCCTTCCGGCTCGCAAATGCCAAGCGGCGGACCAGAGTCGCGCCAACCGCTCACGCCGGGGCAACGTCCTCGAATCAGGACAGCGCATCGAAGATCTTGAGTGCCTTCCCCGCGTAAACGATCGCCGGCCCGCCACCCATCTCGACGGCGATACCAAGCAATTCCACAAGCTCCTGCCGGCTAGCGCCATGCCGTTTGGCGGCCGAGAGGTGGAATAGGATGCAGTCCTCGCAGAGCCGGGTCACGCCGAGAGTGGCGGCAATCAGTTCCTTGAGTCCGGGCGAGAGACTGCCAGGTTTCGTTGCCTCATCCGATAGTCTCTTAAAGCCACTCAGTACTCCCGGGATGGCTTGGGCCAGGATCGCCGTCCGCTGCTGAACTGATTTCAATTCTTCGGTGGTGGTCTCGCTCATGGATGCCTCTTTCTTAACGCACGGGTGGATGATAAAAGATACCGTATCTTTCCAGAATGGCTTTGATCGTGCCATCCTCTCTCATACGCACGAGGACCGCGTTCAGGCTGTCCAAGCTTGAGTAATCTGATTGCCGAAGACCAACACCGATATCGAAATCGAGGTGGAACTTCGCAATCGGCGCCTCGGTCGCCGTCAATCGTGCTTCGGGATGGTTATGCTGGTACCAGCCCAGACCGGCCTCGGACACGATCCCGGCATCGGCCAAGCCGTTCATCACAGCGCCGATGATCTCCTGGTCGTCGTGAAAGCGTACGAGCACAGGGATTCCGGCTTTGACGAGCTGAACATGCGCCCAGGATCCGCTTGGCACGGCCACTTGCAATGCGCGCAATCCGCCGAGTGTTGCGACCTCGGCTTCGGGGCGGCGGGATATTAGCGTGAGGTGCTGGGTCATGTAGGGCTCGCTCAGCAGCACCGGCGGGACCGGCCCGTTGCTCGCGCGCTGGCGAGCATCCTCCAGCACGGCGATACCTGGGTAGAGATCGCAGTCGGTGAGGCGTGCATTCGCGCGGGTATAGACCCAGTTCACCTCAAGCGGGATATCGAGGTTTTTGGCGAGGAGGGAAGCCACATCAATGTAGAATCCGGGTGTTTCGGGGAGGTTGCTCGAATACGGCAGGGCGTCAGGGTGTGCGCAGACGCTCAAGCTATTTTTGGCCCGCATGTCCGTAAGCGTGCCGGCCCCAGCGACCTTGTGCGCGAAATAGAGGCCAAGCAGGAAGACTGTGAGCCCCTTCGGGATCCGCATCGGCTCACTCTTTACGCTCGGCAAGCGTGCTAAGGAACGCCACAAGCTCCCAGATTTCGTCGGAGTTGAAAGCGCTGCCCCACGGAGGCATCACATCTGAACCTTTGCGTCCATCCCGGATCGTGACGAAGGCGAGTTGCTGGTTGAAGTCCGGCCGATCGAGAAAGCTCGGACCACGTCCTGCCGAGCCATCGCTCCCATGGCAATACCCGGCGCAATTCGCTGTGAAGCGGCGCTTACCGGCCTTGATCCGCGCCGGGTCCTTGAGGTCGAAGCTGGGCCGCGGCGCTGCGACCGGACTCGGCGCTTCTTCATTTGCGCCGATCGCGTCGCCGATTGGTACGGCAGCCGCAATGGAGACCAAGGCAATCACCGCAAGCACGCAACGGGATTGTCCCGCACGTCTTTTTGCTGACACGGAAGAAACACTCCCATTATCGCATCTGTGGATTACCGTCCACAGACGCTCATTCGCTGCCTACTCAAGCGTAAAGGCGATCAGCGCAGCGCCTCCCGGCAGGCTCTTCACCTTCGGGAAAGCAGCGGCCATAAACCCTGGCGCGTGCGATCCCAAACCTGTCGGGAAAACCAGGTACTGCTTGCGATTGACTGCATAGGACACTGGTCCGCCGCGGAGTCCTGATCCGGCACGGAACGTCCAAAGCTGGACGCCGGTGTCAGCATCATAGGCGAAGATATTGCCCTCCATATCGCCGTTGAAAACCAGCCCACCGCCCGTTGCCAGAACGCTGCTCAATCCGGGCAATTCGTAGGGGACGCTCCATATAAGCTTGCCGCTGACCGGATCGCGCGCATCCAGCCGGCCCGATGCTTTGGCTCCGGGCGGCGCGACGGCCTTGAGATCATCTGCGCCAAGATAGAGGGCGGATAGCGCTTTCAGATCTTCCGGCGCCTGCTTGGCGGCTTCTACGGCCTGGCAAACTTCCATTGCATTTGTGTACCACAGGCCTGTTTTCGGACTGTAGGCGCCGTGGTTCCAGCTTCGCACGCCGAGCAGGTAGGGGCAGATCACCTTGTTCTTGTCGAGCTCCGGTTCGTTGCGATCGATCAGGGCGCCTGTCTTCGGGTCGATTGTCTTGACAAAATTATATGTCTGGCTTAGTGGCCAGACGTTCTGAAGCGTCCCGGTGTTCTTCTCAAGGACGAACACGAAACCGCTCTTGTTGAGATGAACGATCAAGTCCGCCCCGTTCCGGTTCAGCAGGACAGCTTCGTAAGCGGCGTCGAAATCCCAGACATCATGGGGGATTTCCTGCTTGTACCACTTGAGCTTGCCCGTCTGAGGATCAAGGGCGAGCAACGTCGCGGAGTAGAGATTGTCGCCTTTGCGGCCGTCTCCAAAAAAATCCGGCGCGGCATTGCTGGTGCCGATACCGATGGTGCGGGTCTCGGGATCGTATGTTCCAGGCAGCCAGGCTCCACTGCCGCCCACTTCACCGGTATCGCCTGGCCAGCTCGCGGGATCGTCGCGGATGGTATCGAAAGTCCAGAGCCTCTGGCCGGTATCGGCATTGACCGCAAAGATCTTGCCGCGTTGGGGCTGATCGCCGCCAGTCGTACCGCCGAACAGGACATCGTCGGCGAGCTGGGGTGGCGAAGAGAACAGACAGCCGAAGCATTGTTTCAGATCCGTGATCTGCGTTGACCAGAGCTCCTTTCCGGTCTTCTGGTCGAGTCCGATCATTCGGCCATCAAGCGTGCCTACAAACACCTTGCCACGCCCGACGGTCACGCCGCGGCTCGC
>JAFAHH010000057.1 GCA_019237355.1 Acetobacteraceae bacterium
GCAAGCTGGATGCGCTTGCCGTGGCGGCGCTGAGCGTCGAGCTCTACGCGGCACACCTAAGCCAGCGGGATTATCAAACAAAAGGGGTGTGGGGGGATCGAGAAGCTGCTGTTTGGAACAGCATCGATGCGCTCGGAGCGTACTTGCCGATTGCCCTATACACCGCAGGATTCTTCCTTGGCCGGCGCGGCCGCACTCTATCGGAAGCCGCATCGGTAGCGACTTTGATAGGCGGATTGGCTATGCGGCTTGCTATGCAATATGGGGGCCAAGCCTCCGCAAGTGACCCCCGTACCAGCTTGCGATTTGCGGTGCCGGAGAACCTGCCGCGGGCATGATCGTAGGACCGACCCAGCCGCGTCCTGATCGGCTCACGGCTCGATTAACGAAAAAATAGGTCCTTGCCGCCAATGTCGCGCCCCAGAGCGGGCGTGCAGCGCGCGTCCTTGTGCGAACGGAATGGCGTTACTTGGCGGGGTGAGTTCATGTCAGTGGCTCGAGCTGGGGCCACAGCAGGGGCGCAGGTCGCGGCGCAAATAGGTTCCCAAGCGGGCCTATGGTGGATCGCACTCGGCGCCACGCTCGCCATTCTGCTGATTCCGCTCTGTACCACGGATTTGCCCCCTTTACTCGATTACCCCAATCACCTTGCCCGCATGTATGTGCTGCATGCGCATGCTTCGAATGCGGCGATCGGGAGCATGTACTCGGTCGACTGGCACGTGATCCCAAACATTGCGATGGACGTTCTGGTCCCACCATTGCTTCATGTACTGCCGCTGGAAATTGCCGGAAGCTTATTCCTCGCGCTCGTGCTCGTGGTTCCAGTACTGGGAGTGGTGGCCTTGCACCGGGCGGCATTTCAGTCAGAAAGCTACTGGCCCCTGGCAAGCGCCATTGTGGCATATAACGGCCTTTTCTTCGCGGGTTTCGTTAACTTTCAATTAGGGGTGGGGCTCGCCCTTTTCGGCGGCGCTGCTTGGTTGCGATGCGGCACACCCGTCTCCCGCCTCGTTACCGGGGTCGTTTTCTCTCTCGTTATCTTTTTTTGCCACCTCATTGCGTGGGCGTTTTTCGCCCTGCTCATTCTCGGTATCGAGGGCGCCCGCGCGTGGCGCAACGGCAAGAGATCGCGTGATCGGCTGGCGGGCCTCGTTATCGCCACTACTCCTTTCATTATTCCCGGCGTTCTGTATCTCAGGAGTGCCGCAGCGATAGCCCCAGCGGGCGCCGGTGTCGGGCATTCGCTTCTCAAGCAGTATTATTGGGCGCTTACCGCCTCGCCTTGGCAAATGAAGATTATTGGGCTGGTGAGTCCTTTTATCGGCTATAGCTTGCCGCTTGACCTCTCTACGCTCGGTATCGTTCTGTGCGTAATCCGGATTGCGGCTTGGCGCCGGCGGCTCGGCGTCGCTCCTGAACTCTGGCCAGCTTTCGCAGCTTTGTGTGTGATTTACCCCCTAGTCCCATTCGTAACCATGAAGGCTGCTTGGGTCGATCAGCGCTTACCCATTATGGCTGGGTTCCTGCTGTTCGCGATGACGGACCCACGACGGATCTCGCGCCCTGTGGTGCTGGTAATCGCTGGACTGATGTTGGCGCGCATGGGTCTCATTACGGCCGTTTGGGCGGGCCATAACCAGGATTTGTCCGATTTCCGGCGTATCATCGCCTCGGTTGAGCCTAAGAGCCGCGTGCTTCTGGTTACGGCGAACGACACTGCACCCGATAGGCCTGAACCCCGCAGCCGCCATTTTCTGCTCAGGCTGGATGCGACGTTCCATCTCGCCGGCTTACTCGTGACCCAGCAGAATGCATTTTGGCCCGCCTTGTTCAGTGCTCCAGACAAGCAGCCAATCCGTGTGTTGCCGCCCTATGCTCGCGTCGCGGTCTCGGAGGGCATTCCCCCGACCTGGCGTGCGCTGACGAAACCTTCCGAACGCGAGCTAGCCAATGCGCCTTACTTAAGAAGTTGGCGACAGGATTTCGACTATGTGATCTGCTTTTATGCCGGCCGCCTGCCGGATCAAGGGCATATCTTTCCTGATATGCTCGGTCCCATTGCCCTAAGCGATATAGCTGCGTTGTACCGGATCCGTCACGACGAATAGGATCATTTGCAGTCTGCGCCGGTGCAAATGCACCTGTCCCTGCTTAGCGATTTATCATGGAGCGGACCCCACCCGGTCGAGAACGGCTTCCATCTTTGGGGACCAGAACCGCCCGCGGACTTCGCGTCCAACCACGCGGCGGGGGTCCGAGCCGCAGTTGCCCGGGCGGCATCATGAACTGATGCCGCCACGGCTACTTCGCCCAGCGAAGCACCATAGCATCAAGCCGTCGCGCGATTTCGATTAGGCCCGCACGCGTTTCCGGATGCAGCGGCACAATCGGATGCCGCGGCGCCTCCGAAGCGATTACGCCGCCCTCCCTCATCAGCGCCTTACACGCGAGAAGGCCACATTGCCTGTTTTCGTAATTGATCAGTGGCAACCAGCGTTCGTACTGCGCGACGGCCTCACTCCGGCGGCCGGCCAAGTAGTGGTCGACAATCGGCCGTATCCCGTCCGGGTAGCCACCACCGGTCATGGTGCCGGTCGCGCCGGCATCGAGGTCGGGCAACAGCGTGATCGCCTCCTCGCCATCCCACGGCCCCACAATGGCCTCGCCACCAAGCCGGATCAGCTCCCGGAGCTTGGCGGCTGCCTGGGCCACCTCGATCTTGAAATACGCAACATTTGGGATTTCCCGGGCCAGGCCCGCTAGAAACGCTGCCGAGAGCGGCGTACCAGCGACCGGCGCATCCTGGATGACAATCGGAATCTCAATCGCGTCCGACACGCGACGGAAAAACTCTGCTATCGCCAGTTCCGGCACGCGGATGGTCGCACCGTGATAGGGCGCCATGGCCATCACCATAGCAGCCCCGGCTTCCTGGGCTCGCCGGCTCCGTTCTGCACAGATGCGGGAACTATAATGGCTGGTTGTAACGATCACAGGTACCCGCCCGGCGACGTGATCAAGGATCACGTGGGTCAGCTTCTCCCGCTCCTCATCGGAAAGGACGAACTGCTCAGAGAAATTCGCGAGGATACATATCCCATTTGATCCTGCATCGATCATGAAATCGATGCATCGTTTTTGACTGTTTAGGTCCAGGTCGCCGTTTTCAGTGAATATTGTTGGCGCCACCGGGAAAATGCCCTGGTAGCCCCGCTTTGCGATCGCCTGGCTCATTGTGAAGCCTCCCTTTCACGACTGTGCCGTTCGAGCACCGGCGAAACCATCGCCCAAAGGATCTGTTCAGCTTGGATCAGAGCCGCCGTGCAGCATCTTCCATCACCAACAGCCTGAGGGCAAGCCCGACGTGTCAATCTGGGTGCGAGCATCCACCGCCCTGTTGCTCGAGCGCGGCGCGATCTGCACCAACGTGCTTACGACCGAGCACGAAGAGCGATCAGGCCTTCAAATACTGGATCCGCGTGGCCTACAGACGCGCTCTGTTTCATGATGGAGGTGAGGCTTGCGATCGGAATGGTGCCGGAGTACCTCGAACACCACAACCGGATGGCGTACCAGGTACATCCCCAGGCACGTCCGAGCAACTCACGAACCGAATCCAGGCGACGGACGGCCGCGGCTTCAACTTCCGGTCTAACCTCGACCGCACTCGAGTGATTTGTCACGGCAGTATATAGCCTGGAGGGGGCGCCGAGCGAACAAGGACCGGGTAAATTTAAGTATCGGCCACAGTTGGGAGCGATTCGGAAGCGCAGCCCAAGCGGCAATCCGCGTTCCAGCCGGACCGGTTTGGCCCTAACCTGAGCCTGACGGAGAAGAGGAGCCTGCAATGCCAGGAATGCTTCAGGGCAAAGTGGCGGTCGTAACGGGTGCAGGCGGCGGCATTGGCCGAGAGATTGCCGTTGCTATGGCGGATGAGGGATCGAAAGTGATCATCAACGATATCGGCGCCTCGCTGACCGGCGAGGGCGCATCAACGACCCCCGCCGAAGAGACCTGCCAAATCATCGCCGAACGCGGCGGCCAGGCCGCGGTAAATACCGATAGCGTTGCCGAATGGACTTCCGCACACAGGATAATTCAATCGGCGCTCGATCATTTTGGCCGCATCGACGTCGTTGTAAACAATGCAGGCATCCTGCGCGACGCGATTTTCCACAAGATGCGGCCCGACGATTGGCTCGCGGTGATAGCCGTCCATCTTAGTGGGACCTTTTTCACGAGCCGAGCCGCAGCCGAGCATTTCCGTAAGCAAGAAAGCGGTGCCTTCGTGCACATCACGAGCACATCCGGCCTCATCGGTAATATTGGTCAGGCCAATTATGCTGCAGCCAAGCTCGGCATAACAGCGCTTTCCAAGTCAATCGCGCTCGATATGCAGCGCTACAATGTGCGCTCGAATTGCATCGCACCTTTCGCCTGGAGCCGCATGACCGGCGCAATCCCCGCTCACTCCCCAGAGGAACAGGCGCGGGTTGCGAAGCTGCAGAGAATGACCCCGGAAAAGAATGCGCCGCTCGCGGTTTTTCTCGCGTCTGATGCAGCAAGGAACGTCACGGGTCAGGTATTCGGAACACGCTACAACGAGATTTTCCTGTTTAGCGCACCCCGCCCCGTCCGGGCTGTGCACCGAAGCGAGGGATGGACCCCGGAACTGATTGCTGAGCACGCGATCCCCGCCCTAGCGCCGTCATTCGTGCCCCTCGACCGCAGCGGCGACGTGTTTAGCTGGGATCCGGTTTGATAATCATGGCCCACCGCGATCGACGCCCGTCCAACCCGGCCGGGTTGGCGACCGAGTTGCCGGTTGCGCATCCACCGACCGCGCAGGCCCGCGATGCCGCAAGCCTGATCATCTGGCGACAAACGCCGAGTGGGATTTCGATGCTGATGGGGTTGCGCGGCGCCAAGCATCGCTTCATGCCAAACCGGCTCGTCTTTCCAGGCGGTGCTGTGGACCGGGCCGACTTCCACGCGCCCTTCGCGACCCCACTCCCGGCCGATACGCTCCGCCATCTCGCTAAATCGGCAACGCCGGAACTGGCGCAAGGGCTCGCGCTCGCCGCGGCGCGCGAGCTCGAGGAAGAGACCAGCCTCACGCTTGGCTGCCCACCTCGACTCGATGGACTATACTACCTATGCCGCGCAGTCACGCCGTCCAGCAACCCGATACGCTTCAATGCGCGATTCCTCGTAGTGGACGCATGCCGGGTCAGCGGCGTGCTGGCCGGGTCAGGGGAACTCGAGCAGCTCCGGTATTACGGCCTCGATGAAGCCTTGGCCTTTGAGCTTGCCTGGGTCACCCGCAAGGTTCTTGGATATTTGAAATTATGGCTCGCGATGCCCCAGCCAGAACGGCTTGCCCGCTCTCACACGCCAGTCTGTGAGTCGCGCACCTGGACGGTTGAGTAATCTTCCGCGGCTGATCGAAATAGCGCGCGCCTTCCGTTGAGCGCGTCCTACTTGGGCTCTTTCAGCAATGTCTCAATGTCGATGAACACCTGACCTTCATCGAAGAACGAGAGGGCATAAAGCTCGCGACCGCCACAACAGGCTGCAATCGCTGCCCGCCATTGCACCGCTCACAAGGTTAGTATCTACCCTTTTCGATTGGCGAGCAATGGAATCCAGGCAAGCTCGAAATTTGCTTGAATTTCAGAGCTGAAATCAAATGGATCTAGACTCGGCTGAACCGCCTCGCTCATTTCCAGACTTGCCCGCCAGCGCCGGAGCGCCTTTTCTCCGCTAGGCCCTCCGCCACATTTCGCCTCGCCGGAGCACCCGGCCCTCGGCTTCGAGTTTCAAAAGATGCGCAAACGTCGTCCGCTCAGCAGCGAGCCGCAGGGGAGACTGGATCGCTGCATAGGCCCGGTCCGTCAGAGCCCGGACCGTTAACGGCCCAGCCGCGAGCGCTTGCAGAATCGCATCCTCCCGCTCGCGACGGCGCGCCAGCAACTCGCGAACCAGAGTTTGGGGCTTGGCTAAAGGCGGTCCATGGCCGGTCAGGTACAGATCGTCTCGCCGATCGAGCAGCCGCTCGAGGTTTGCCAGATACGCGGCCATATCGCCACCCGGTGGGCTGATGACGCTACTTGACCATGACATCACATGATCGGCGCTGAACAACACCGCCTGGCCGTAATGCGCTTGCATCGCAAAGCAAAGGTGATCGGCCGCATGGCCGGGTGTGTGCAGTGCCGTCAGCCCGGCAACTTGCGTCCCATCATCGATCGGCTCGTCCGGCACGAAAGTAGGCGAGGCGCTGTGTTTGAAACCAACGGTCGGCGCTCCCGTCTTGGCCCGCAACTCCGCCGCAGCACCCACATGATCCCAGTGCGTGTGGCTGACGAGAATACGCACGACCCGGCCACCCGTCGCATCAAGAATCGACCTGACGTGAGCGGTCTGCTCAGGACCGGGATCGAGTACCAACAAGCCTGCAGGAGAATCGATCAGGTAAGTATTAGTCCCGTAATAGGTCATCGGCCCCGGATTGGCGGCGACAATCCGGCGAATTCCCGGCAGAACTGGCAGGGGTACCTCGCGCGGCGGTTCTGGTTCGGTCAGGAACGGCACGACCTCTCCTCCCGCCGGCGCAGCGCCTCATCATTGGCGCAGGGTGTAGATCCGATAGCGGTCGTAATCATTCGTTAACCGATACCGCTTCCATACGGCCGCGAATTGCGGATTACGTGTGAAGTAAGCAATGAAGTTGAATTCTTGGCCGCACCAAGGGATGCCGGGTTGCTTATCAACGATTACCACGGCGGGCGGGGCCGCGGCAAAATCTTCTGCGACGCCCTGGAATACAGATCGTTCCGCGGCCCCCATCGCCGCGCCTTCGCGGTAACGCTCCCCGTTCGGCAGGCATTGAGCATAGACGCCTTGCAGGATCCAAAGATTCATGGTCCGCAGGGTAGGGTGCGCGCCCGCGTAATTCAGTGCTGGATAGATCGGGTAGACGCCCGGCGAAAGAACAAGTACCTTCTGTCCGGAGGCTTGCCGTTCGAGCAGGGCGGCAAGCCCCTCGGCCGGAGAGCGGCCATAGCCCAGCTCGCGCCAGGGTGCCTCCCCGACTGCGGGCGAGTAGAGCGCGAACAGAAAAGCCAGCCCAGCGGCCGCCCAAGCCGGAGGCACGTGGCCAAGGCCAGGAATGCGGCCCCGCGCACGGTCAGAGACTTGAGCGAGAATCACAGTCACCAGCGCGCATCCGAAAAGCTCGACGGGAAGAATGTGGTAAGAATACCCCTTGTGCTGGACCAGCGCGGCGATAAGAGCGCCGAGACCGGCTAGACCAAGCATCCGCGGCAGTGCCCGATCGCCCGGCAGAAACGCCGTGGCCGCCAGCGGCAGCAGCAACGAAGCGGCAAGGGCCATGCGCGGCATCAGAAGCAACTGCACGGGGCTCAAGCCGCCAAGCCCGATATACAGCGTCCATGCCAAGGGGATGACAAATGTGAAATAGGCTGGGAATAAAAGCGGCACTGAGGCAAGATAGGTCGCCCAAGCCAGCAGCATGACTAAGGGGATGCGGTCAGCAAGCGCTTGATGCAACCCTGCCCTAAACCCGCTGGCCTGGAACCGCCCGGCCAAGACGGCAATCTCAACCAGCCCGGCCAGAGCCAAAAAATATGGCTTGAGGGCCAAACCAATCGCGGCGTTGAGCCCGATTCGGACGGGTACGCTGGATTGCCGCCCCTGAGATCGTTGCGCCGCGCTGAAAACGTATGGCAGTGCGGCAATCGCCATCAGGTGCTCGCGCTGACCAAAATCATAGCCCGCGCCGAGTAGGAATAACCCGGGTAACACGTCGAGGAACGTGCGTTCGGCCCGGCCCTCGATGCGGCGTTCCCGGGCCCGAAAGCTCAGCACCCAGCAAAACAGACCCCAACCCAGCAGGCAAAGCTGTAGCGCAGGGATCGCGCCGAGCGGTGTCACACGGGCGATGGCAGCTGGGATCAGGTTGAGAATAAAGATCAGCGGCGGATTTACGTCCACGAGTCTGTCATAAAGGGGCTCGCCGGCCAACCACCGTTGGCTGAAATCCAGCACCGCCGCGGCGTCATGATTTGCGGGGGGAGCCAGCACCACTGGCAGGAGCACTGCGAACGGCAGAACCGCCGGCCAGAGCCGGAGCTGGATTCGTAGGGGTCTGGAAGGGGTTGTCCAACGGCCCCGTTCGGCCGTGATCGCGCGTCCGCTGGGCTCGGTTTCCATTTGGTCGAGTTGCATCGTAAGGACGTGCTTGCCAAATCGAATGCGGTCGGCGCAAGCGAAAATTTGGCTGCCTTAAGCAACCGGGGATGCGGCTCGCAGCCGCTTTAGCAGTCTGCTGAAAAAGGAAAGGCCAGGGCTCTGCCCTGGACCCGCTGGGGCCGAAAGGCCCCAGGCCCCACCCACTAAGTGATTGGATTGCAAAGGCTCTGCCTTTGCTGGGGGTCCAGGGGCAAAGCCCCTGGCCTTCTGTCGATGCTTGCGAATGACCGACTTCAGCGTTTTTCCGCAGCCTGTTAGAGGATGATGGCTTCGATCCAAAGCCATCATCCTCTAGCTAGTGAGACTCATTTATCCGTTCCGGGCAGCAACGCATACCGCCAATCGATCGGGCCAGGGGACCCGGTCTTCGGGAAACGGAGTTTTTCCATACGGAACTATTCACTTGAACGTTCGGCGAAAAATGCTTCCGTATGGTAGCCGCGCGTAAATGCTCGTGTTAGACGGCGATAGAACAAGTCGCAATGAAAGGCGGTCAATGGAATCGGGCGAAGGCGTTTGCACAACTGCTCCTGCACTCACGGGAAGTAGACTATCCACGCAGGTTGCAAGGCTGCGCAGGTCGCTCGACTTACCTGATAGTGTCGGCCTTTTTGCGCTTCTGTTAATTGCAGCATTCTCGATCGGAATCGGGTCTGATTCATTTCCTCTCCAAATTTGGGATGAAGGCCGCAACGTTAACAATGCCTTGGAAATAGCACGGAGCGGGCATTGGTTGGTCCCGACCTATGGTGATCATCCTGATCATTGGAACACCAAGCCGCCTCTACTGATTTGGCAAATGGCGGCGCTGATGCGTCTGGGTTTTCCTGTCATCCTGGCGGCGAGGCTGCCCGTACTGCTTGCGGCGTTCCTGACCGTGGGCGTCGTCTGGGGGATTTGCCGCTACGTTCTGCGCGACCGGCTTGCGGCGGTAATTTCTGGCGCATTGCTTGTCTCGTCCTTGCGATTCACCGGGGTCCACGGCGCCCGCACCGCCGATTATGATGTGCCGCTCACTCTACTGATCCTCTGTTATTCTTTCGCTTTTTGGGTATCGATCGAGCGGCGGACCACGATCCGTATCCGTTGGTTTGCGATCTGTGCCGGAGGGGTGGTGCTCGCGGTGATGACGAAGGGGATCGCCGGCGCCTTCGCGCTGCCGGGCCTGTTCATCTTCTCCTTAGTAACCGGTCGGTTCCCAGCGCTCATGCGTAGCAGGGAAGCTTGGGTGCTCACCCTGCTCACTCTGGGGCTCTGCCTGGGCTATTACGGAACCCGAGAGCTTTACGACCCTGGATATTTGAAGGCCGTCTGGGAGGGAGAGCTCGTCAGTTTCCCCTTTGTCCTTGAGGGCCATTCGGAAGCCTTGGGCTTTTATCTGTGGGTGCTGCTCAAAGGTTTCGAGCCGGGGATGATCCTGCTGCCCCTGGTTGGGGTAACCCTGGCTGCGCCCGAGCCCCGCCGGCGCTCGATCATGCTGCTGTGCCTGTGCTGTGCCGGTGCCGTTTTGACCGTGGTGACAGCTGCGCAGACCAAGCTCAATTGGTATGCCACCCCCGCTCTTCCATTTCTCGCCATTGCGGCCGCGCTCGGGGTTACCAACGGCTTGCGCTGGATCGAGGCTCGGGATTCCCGGTTGCCATGTGTAATTCGTAGAAACCCGCTGCAGATCGGCCTCTTCATTCTTCTTGGTATTGCCATCACGGCCTGTTTCTACCGCAATCAGGTATTGATCCCGCGACAGTTGCAGGATGCGTCAGCCGGGCAATTTTGGTACGGCCGACCACCCGGGCAGTTCTGGTACGGCCGGCTATTTGCGGCGCTGCAGGCGAGTGGGAATGTGGATCGGGTCATCGTTCTCGACCGCGGGATGCAGACGCTAAGTGGAGAGAAATACTATAACCCCATGCTGAAACTGTATGCCCAGCTTGCGCGGGAGTACGGCTTGACGGTGACGGTCACAAATTCCCTCGCCCCAATCCCGGCGGGCCAGCTCGTTGCAACCTGCGATCCAGACTGGGTTCCCGTACTGGAGCATCAGGACCGCTTTAAGGTCGTTGGCAAAATACCGCTGTGTGTCTGGGGATTGAAAGCTGCCGGTGAACGCGAAACGGAGGCGATCAGGGGTCAAACCAAGATCGGGCAGCAGCAGGGCCACGGTACTGGTTTGCTCCAAGCGTCGGAACCATAGCCGCGGCAGTATGACTTGAACCCGACACCCCTGCTATGGAGCAAGCGGAATATGCCCTGATGGATGCCGCCGAAGGCGGCATGTGGTGGTACCGGGCCCTGCACGCGCGCCTTCTGGACTCCGTTCAGGGGATAAATGGCCGAATTTTGGATGCAGGCTGCGGAACGGGCGGTTTCCTGGCATGCTTACGCCTCCAACACCCTAGACTTGGCGCTTTCGGCGTGGAGCGGTTTCCGGCTGCAGCGCAGCGGGCCAGGGCCAAATCCGCCGCACGGGTCGTGGTCGGCGACCTAAACAAGCTGCCTTACGGCGATTCATGCTTCGACGCGGCGGTCATGGCCGATGTGCTCTGCCACGCGGCGGTAGATCCGCCCGCAGCGCTTGCGGAAATAAGGCGGGTGCTACGGCCGGGCGGTAGGATCGTGATGAACATGCCAGCCTATGCTTGGCTCTTCTCAGCTCATGACCGCCGCGTCCACAACGTGCGCCGGCAAACCGCAGGCGAGGTGCGCGGCATGTTGTGGTGCGCCGGGTTTGAACAGGTCCAAGCGAGATATTGGAATAGCCTGCTTCTACCCGCGATGATCCTTACACGGAAGTTCCGACTTCGCCGTGATTCGGGCTCAAACACGGGCCCATTTCCGCCATGGCTCAATGCGGTTTTATATCAGATCACCGAAACCGAGCGCCGGCTGGCTCTGGCGTTGCCAGCGGGCGGTTCGGTGCTGGCTCAGGCAATCCGGCCGGGATGAGATAGGCAGAAACATGGATACCGTAATCGGCGCCCAGCTTGTGGGCGAGATGCAAGAACATCACCCCGGGCTCTCGGTCGTAATTCCGGTTTATAAGGGTGCGGCGACGATTGCCAAGCTGGTTGACGCCTTATCGGAGCTGGAGCCCGCTGGCGGAATGGAGATCATTCTGGTGAATGACGGCAGCCCGGACAATTCCGCCGCCATCTGCCGCGACCTCGTCGACAAGGCGATCGTGCCCCTGCTCTATATCGAGCACGCTCGCAACTACGGCGAGCATAATGCCGTCATGACCGGCTTACGGCATGCGCGCGGTCGGTTCGTGATCACGATGGATGATGACCTACAAAATCCGCCTGAGGAGGTAATACGCCTCTACGATCATGCCCGCTGCAATGACTGGGATGTGGTCTATACCCGCTACGCCCAAAAACGCCATGCTGCCTGGCGCAACCTGGCGAGCCGTGGCGCGAACTGGGCCGCCGATTGGCTGCTCGACAAGCCGGCGGGCCTTTATCTTTCATCTTTCCGTTGCATGTCGGCGCTAATCGTTGAAGCCGTAACTCGGTACCGCGGACCCTATCCCTATGTGGACGGCCTGATCATGCAAGCTACGCAGCGAATCGATAGCATCGAAGTGCAGCATTTCCCCCGGGCCGAGGGACGCTCTAACTACACCTTTCGCCGGCTCCTGCGGTTATGGCTCAACTTGGTGACGTGCTTCTCCCTAGCCCCGCTGCGGCTGACCGTGTTGATGGGCTTGGGCCTCGCGCTGCTCGGCGCAGTGGGCGCAGTGGTGACCATCGCCGAAGCCCTGCTTACCCGGGACACACCCTCCGGCTGGGCATCCACCATGACGGTGATCCTGCTCATCTCGGGCGTTCAATCGGTCATGCTGGGTATCATTGGAGAGTATGTCGGCCGGACTTTCCTGTCCGCCAACGGTAAGCCGCAAGGGACGGTTCGGGTTGTGTTAC
>JAFAHH010000160.1 GCA_019237355.1 Acetobacteraceae bacterium
ACCGTTTGTATGCTGGGTGGACCGCGGCCCAGCGCGCCCGCGAACAGGGCTATGTGCAGGCGCGGAGCCACATCGAACGGCTGCTCGCGGGCGTTCCGTCCCATTGCGGGCTGGTCACGGTGCTGGACGGCCATCCCGCGACGCTCGCTTGGCTTGGCTCGGTGAATGGCCACCGGACGCGCGCGCTCGGCGTCGATACTTTCGGGCAGACGGGCACAATCGGCGATCTTTACCGGCACTTCGGCATGGACGCACAGGGGATCGTCGCCGCGGCGGAAGCGATCACCCCCGGCCGGCCGATCCGCCACTTGCGGTTGATCTGACGCCCCGCCTATTGCGTTTTTTCAGTGGCTGAGTCCTTCCAACTCGTGTTCCGCCCCGGCAATCGCCCGTCCCCTCATCATAGCCGGCCCCCATGCCGGAGGCTTTGCCGGAAAACTCCTGAATGTTGACCCCGACCACGCGCAGTGCCGTCGAGACGGCTAACCGAATGATCGTTGCAGAGTTTGGCCGGCCTGACCCTTGCGCCATTGACCGGGTGAGATTCCCGACCAGCGCCCGAAGGCCCGGGTGCACGCGCTCACCTCCGAGTAGTCGAGAATCTCCGCAATCTTGTCCAGTGGGATGACGGTGTTCCTAAGCAGTTGCTGCGCCAAGTCGTACCGCACCTCGTCAACAAGATCCCTGAAACTCGTTTTCTGTGCTGCGAGGTGCCGGTGCAGCGTTCGCTCGTCGATGCCGAATAGGCGAGCGACGGCCCGGCTGCGAGCATCCGATCCCGCCACTGTCCAAGTGCCTGTCCGCCAGTCAAACGATCCCGTCAGAAAATGTCAAGAATCTGTTCGCTGCGGTCAAAGCAGCCGGCCCGCCTTGGGGTGTATAGTCAATTTAATAACGCTCCACGTAAGCGCAAATGTATACAAGCGCAATAGGGAAGACTTCACCATATCGAGACCGAGTTGACTGGACAGATGAAGCCGTTCACGCGAGTTGACATGGATCAATGCGAGCGCAGCCGTGATGGCTCAGAGTCCCAAGTAGGTTGTCGTGTGCCTGTTCACTCAATGGGTGAACCACACGCGCTTCCTATCGAATGGGGCCGTACCATCCCGGATGCGGCTTGGGAACGGAGGCATAATGCAATGGACTACAGGTCAAGTAAAATTCGGCCGACGACGAGAGTTTGCCTCGTCGCCGGATCGCTGCTGTCGAGCCTCGTGCTGGGAGGATGCGTGTGGCGCAGCGACTACGACGCGCTCCAGGCGCAATATCAGCAGTCACAGGCAGAAAATCAGCAGCTTCAGAGCCAGCTTGCCGCCACTAACGCGCAAGTCAGCCGTTTGCAGGGAGCCATCAATTACACCGTGAACAGCGATCTGTTGTTCCCGTCTGGCGGCTGGCAGATGAGCAGGCAAGGCCAGCAGATCATCTCCAGGCTGGCGCAGAAACTGGCGCCGACGCAGCAGAACAAGCTGGTGGTAACCGGGTTCACCGATAACACCCCGATCGGTCCGGCGCTGCAACGGGAGGGTGTCGCCTCGAACGAAATACTATCGCAGAAGCGGGCCGAGAATGTGATGCAGTTCCTGATTTCGCAAGGCGTGAAACCGGATCTGCTGCAGGCGCAGGGCTTCGGCGACGCCAATCCGATTGCCTCCAACGATACACCCAAAGGCCGCGCCCAGAACCGTCGGGTGGAGATAACCCTCGGCGGCCCCGCGAGTTGAGCCGGTTATAGCCAGCGAAGTCCCACTGGAACGACCTCAATGGGCGAGTCGACATCGGATCGCTCTAGCTCAGAAATGAGATGGATTCGCCGGCGACTCGATCACCGCCGTGGCCAGCCAAGCGTTCGCGTTTCGATTGAGATGACGAAAGTCGCTGGGCTTTTGCCGAAATCGCACAGCGGCGCTATATGCCTGACCCGTAACGCTTTCCAACCAATAAGGAGACCGAGATGGGTCATTCGATGAAGCTCGCCCTCGCTGCTGGCCTGCTAAGCCTCTGTGCTTCCGCCGCTGACGCCCAGCAATATCCGATGCTGGACCAGCTCGCAGCCCGGATCGTCAACAGATACCAGACGTCGTCCTGCCAGCAGCTTGCGGCGGAGCGCGCCCACCCGCGGTCCGGACAACAGCGGGGCATGGAGGAGCGCTTTGTGCGACTCCTGCACGAAGATCCGAATATGCGGCAGGAATTCATCAACCGAGTCGCCGGGCCGATCGCCAATAAGCTGTTCGAGTGCGGCATGATTCCATAACCGCGTCTGGGTCACAGCCAAAGTTAGATAGGGAGGAGAGATATGTGCCGTAGACTTACCGCCTTACTCCTGCTTTTTGCGGTCCATCAGGCGAATGCCGTCGAGTGCGGATCGACCGTGAACCGGGCCGGCTGTGTCGGCCCCAACGGAGCCGCCACCTACAACAAGAATACCGGGCAGGTTCATACGACACAGCCGTACCACACGAACGAAGTTGCGCCTGGTACGCACGTTCAGGGCTGGCGCGGAAATAGCGCCACGAAGGCCGTGCAGCCGGGGTGTGCTTATGTGAATGGCAGGCGAGTTTGCAACTGATTTGAGGACAGTGGGAGGTCAACGCGCATGAAAACGCTTGTTGCCGTCCTGCCGATCATCGCGCTTACGGCCTGCACAGCGGAGAAAGCCGGCACGACCGCAGGCGGGCCGTCGCAGCCGTGGAATCCAAACACCCCGACGGGAGGTGGTGTTACCGTTCCAGCGAGCATACTAAACGGCATTCCCGTCTCCGGAACGGGCGGGCCGATGCAGGGCTCTCCGGGTCTCAACGTTCCGGCATCCCAGCAGCCTGCCGTCAGTCAAAATGGCCCCGCCGGATATGGCTTGGGACCGGCAGAGTACCAAAGGGGCACTCCGGCCAGTGTCGTGCCGTAAGTCGAGCAGAGGAAGCAGTTCGTACACTTCTCGTGTTCTGGATTGCCGTTCTGTTCACAGGTTTCGGCCTTTTCGCCCGCTTCAATGCCACTGTGGCAGCTTGCCTGTTCATCGGCGCCCTGTCCGTCTCGGGAGCGATCTTTCTGATGCTGGAGCTGAACCATCCATGCGACGGTTTGATGCGAATCTCCGGCGACACGCTGCGGGATGCTCTGGCCCGCCTCGGTCAATGAGCGCCCGGATGGAATCACCGAGAATTCGCCGTGGTGCAGCGCCTTGTTCTGTTGCGCGCGTGTTGCCGCTCGGCCTCTGCCTCCTAGTGCTCGGCTGCGGTCAGCAGATCATGACGCCGATTGCGGCTGACGCGCTGGGACCGCCGCCCAACCTGCTCGATGAAGTCAACACCACGCGGCAATCCGTCTCGTCATCCTCATCGCCCGCGAGTTTCAATCCCGCATCTCGCGGCCTGGACGGCTCCTATCGCGGAGATGGGCGGCTTGTTCGCAATCCAGGCGGAACGTGTCAGACCGGGATGCCGGTTTATGGGATGCAGGTCTCCGGCGACCGGGTTCATTTCGGCTCGTTCAACGGCACCATCCAGCCGAACGGCGTCGTGGACATGGATTACGGGAAGAACTGGGTGATCGGCCGGTTCGACGGGCCGCATTTCATCGGGCGGTGGATCGCTCCGGCGTGTTCATACGAGCTTACGCTCAATCGAGAGAGCTAGAATTGAGCCGAACGGGACAATGCTGTTGCAAGTAGAGACACCTCATCGGCTACCATTTCCTCCTGATTGGTGCTGGCGCCAAGACAATGACCGGGATCAGGGCCCTCTATCAGGACTATCAGACGGGCAGCGCAATCGCGCGTTCCGCTGGAATAACGTCCTCTGGGACGCGCGGCCGGGGAAGGAGTGAGGTCTGAATGGCCGCCTTCGCGGGCATATCGGGTCTGTGGGACGCGGCGTCCACCTCCAAGGTGTCCGTCACGCAACCACGGTTGCGGGAATGTCGCGATTGTGGGTTGTTCCAGGTCATTCCCGCGCTTGGCCCCGATTCGGTCGCTCACTGTCTCCGCTGCAACGCCGTCTTGCGCCGGACCCGCCGCGATCCGCTCGGGCGAGCCTTGGCACTCAACATCGCCGGCCTGTTCCTGTTCGCCGTTGCCTGCCTCATGTCGTTGATGACCGTGAGCACTGCGGGTATGCAGCTCAGCGCGGATCTCTTCTCAGGTCCCCGGGGTCTGGAGCAACACGGCGTCTGGGAGCTATCGGCGGTCGTGCTGTTCACCACGGTTGCCGCGCCGTTTCTCCGTTTCGCGAGTATAATCTACGTGCTCGCGGGATTGCGGCTGCCAACGCCGCCCCGTCATTTGCGCAGGGTCTTTGCCTGGATGGAGCGGCTTCAGCCCTGGGCGATGATCGAGGTTTATCTGCTCGGTGTCTTCGTCGCCTATGTGAAGCTCGTCGACCTGGTCCACATAGAAATCGGGGTCGCCTTGTACGCGCTCGGCGCCCTGATGCTGACTACGGTCGCCGCCGATGCAATCCTCGATCGGCAGGCGGTCTGGGAGGAGATGGAGCGCCGCGGCATCCCGAATGCCCGCGTTGACCACGCGGCAGTCGCGGTTGCAGGACCCCGGGCGGGCGCGGTCGCCTGCCACACGTGCGGTCTCGTCAGCCTGCCCATCTCGGGAACGGCCTCGGGTTGCCCGCGCTGCGGCTCGCATCTCCACGCGCGCAAGCCCGCCAGCATCCAGCGGACCTGGGCGCTCGTGATTGCCTCCGCCATCCTCTATGTTCCGGCGAACGTCTATCCGGTGCTCACGGTCATCCAGCTCGGGTCCGGTGCGCCGAGCACGATTCTCGGGGGCGCCGAGGAATTACTGGCGGGCGGCATGTGGCCGCTCGCGCTTCTCGTGTTCGTCGCCAGCATCATGATTCCGATGCTGAAGCTGGTCGGCCTGACCATCATGCTGCTGACGACACAGGCCGGCTGGAGCGGCCGGCTTCGTGATCGTACAGTGCTGTACCGGATCGTCAGTGCCATAGGCCGCTGGTCAATGATCGACGTCTTCATGGACTCAATCCTTGTTGCCTTGATCCAGTTCGGCTCGGT
>JAFAHH010000275.1 GCA_019237355.1 Acetobacteraceae bacterium
CCACAACAAACCCAACCGCGATGGTCAACCCCATCAGCGAAAGGTTATCAAGGCTGTAGCCCGCGACGTACATAATGCCGAAGGTGCCGACGAGCGAGAGCGGCACCGTTACGCTCGGGATGATCGTCGCCCAAAGGCTCCGAAGGAATACAAAAATAACCAAAACGACCAGACCGATCGTGATCAGCAAGGTCATTTCCACTTCCGCGACCGAGGCGCGGATGGTTTGAGTCCGATCGGTGATCAGATCGACATGCACGGAAGGCGGGATGGAAGCCCGCAATTGCGGCATCATGGCCTTGATCTTATCCGCAACCGCGATCGTATTGGCCCCCGCCTGGCGGCGGATCAGCAGCACCTCCGCATGTTTCTCGTTGAACCAGGCCGCGGTGCGGGTCCCCAGCGAGCTATCGATGGCGTCGCCGATATCCTTTACCTCGACCGGCGCGCCATTGCGGTACGCGACGATCACATGCAGATAGGCGGCGGCATCAACAAGCTGGTCATTCGTGTCCAGTGTCAGCGCCTGACGTGCCCCTTCGAGTGTGCCTTTCGGAGCATCCAGGGTCGCGTTGGCAAGCGCCGCACGGACGTCCTCGAACCCAATGCCGCGGGCTGCAAGCGCCACAGGGTTGACCTGAACATGCACGGCATAATGCTGCTGCCCAGCCACGATCACCTGGGAAACGCCATCGATCGTGGAAATTTTCTGAGCCAATATCGTATTCGCAAAGTCGTCCACCCGATAGAGCGGCATGCCATCGGAATAGACGGCATAGATTAGGATTGGCCGGTCGGTCGGATTGGTTTTCCAGTACGTGGGCGGGTTTGGCAGCTCTTTGGGCAGTACCCCGCCCGCTGCATTGATGGCTGTCTGGACATCCTGCGCTGCGCCATCAATGTTGCGGCTGAGGCTGAACTGCAAGCTAATCGTAGTGTTGCCAAGGCCGCTGGCCGACGTCATTTGGGCGAGCCCTGGGATGACCGCGAATTGCTGCTCGAGCGGCGTCGCGACCGATGAGGCCATGGTGTCCGGGCTGGCGCCAGGCAACTGGGCTGTGACCGTAATGGTCGGGAAATCCACATTGGGTAGCGCCGCAACGGGCAGCAAGAAATAGGCGCCGAGGCCGAAAATCAGGATGCCGGCCATCAGCAGCGAGGTCGCGATCGGCCGGCGTATGAACGTTTCCGAAATATTCACCGGGGTCGCTCAGCTCGTCGCTGGCTGTTCCGGAGTCCTAAGACGCACTTTGGCGCCATTCGTCAGCCGGTATTGCCCGTTTACCACGACTTGCTGGCCGGCCGGGATTCCTTTGCCGATCACCGCGATCCCGTCCTGTTGGGCAAGCACCTCCACATCACGACGCTGCACAGTCTGGTCGGGTTCGATCACGTAAAGGTAATGTCCATCGGGGCCTTGCATGACCGTCTCTGCCGGCACGGTCACAGCATTGTGCCGGATTGAGACTACGACCCGGCACGAGATAAACTCACCCGGCCAGAGGCGTTCGTCTTCGTTTTCAAAGCTTGCCTTGAGATGGATCGTGCCGGTGCTGGTATCGATCTGATTGTCGATCAAGGTGAGCTTGCCGCTAGCGAGCTGTCCGGTGTTGGCCTGGTCGTAAGCCAAGACATCGAGCGCGGCCTTGGCCTGATTGTGCCGGATCCTATCGAGCTCCTCGCCGGGTACCGTGAAGCTGACAAAAATCGGCCTAAGCTGGGTCATCATTACGAGCGTGGTGCCTTGGCTTGCCTGGATAAAGTTGCCGATGTCGACCAGCCGGGCGCCGGTCCGGCCGGTGATCGGGGCCCTGATCAGAGTGAAGCCCAAGTTGATTTGCGCTGTTTCAATCTGCGCTTGATCCGCCTTGAGCGCCGCCTGAAGCTGATTGACCAATGCCAACTGGTCCTCATAACTCTGGCGCGTTTGGAACCCGCTCGGGATAAGCTTCGCATAGCGCACGAGGTTGCGCTGAGCGCCCTCCAGTTGGGCCTCGTCTTTCTGTTTTGCTGCCTGGGCCTGGTCGAGAGCGGCCTGGTAGGGGCGAGGGTCGATCAAGAACAGGGGCGCGTCCGCTGCTAGCTCTGCGCCTTCCTGGAAAAGAACCTTCACGACGTGCCCGTCTACCCGGCTTTTGACGGCGACGGTGTTGAAGGCCTGTACGGTTCCCATGCCAATCACGTAGATGGGCACGTCCTTCGCCACGGCGCGGCCCGGGGTGACAGGGATAGGGGTCATGCTCGGTGGCGTTGCGGCTGGGCCTGGCCGGGTCCCCCAGTTGTAGGTCGCCAGTGCTACTGCCAGAACGAGTAAGGCTAATCCAAGCCATCGCTGCCGGATCATTCGGATCTCCTCCGCGGGAGTCTACATCCGAGCAGTGCCCGTGGGAATCCTATCAGCCGGAAGCTCCAGCATACCGAAACGGCGCGCCTGTATTTACAGGCGCGATTGCACTCACCCCGTGCGCCACTGGTTCTAGAGGACCAGTATTCCTCTGGCGCTGACCAAAGGCGATCAGCGCGATATGCTCGAGCGCGGCTTCACGATCTCAAGGAGCAGACTCAGCGTACCCGCCGTACCGTGTAATCAGCCACCTCCCGCAGATTCTGCCGCAAGCTCGTTGCCGAGAAAACATCGAGCGAGGCTTTAGCGGTTTCGGCGAAGCGGGCCGCCCGATGGAGGGTAAACCCGATGGCGCCGCGCCGGGCAATAAGGCGGAGTGCATGATCAAGGTCCGGCTCGGCCTGCTGCATTTGCTCGATTGTTCGGTTCCAAAAGGCGCGCTCGGCGGCGTTGCCGGCTTGATAGGCTGCGAGAACCGGCATCGTGATCTTGCCTTCGCGGAAATCGTCTCCCACCGTCTTTCCGAGAGTGGCCTCATCCGCAGCATAGTCGAGGGCATCGTCAACGAGCTGGAAGGCGATACCGAGGTTCCGGCCGTATTCAGCGAGTGCTCGCTCTTCGGCTTCCGGCCGATCCGCCACGACGGCCCCCACCTGGCACGCTGCCGCGAATAACGCGGCTGTTTTGCCTTCGATCACTTCCAGATAGCGCTGTTCGGAGGTCGAAAGATCGTTTTGTGTCACGAGCTGCAGCACCTCTCCTTCAGCGATGGTTGCCGAAGCACGTGAGAGGATGGAGAGCACTTTCAACGATCCGTCTTCGACCATGAGCTGAAAGGCGCGTGAGAATAGGAAATCTCCAACCAACACCGAAGCCTTGTTGCCGAAGACGGCGTTGGCGCTGGCTGAGCCGCGCCGTAACAAACTCGCATCCACCACATCGTCGTGCAACAACGTAGCGGTGTGGATGAATTCGACACAGGCCGCGAGCTTGATGTGACGCGCACCTGAGTAACCGCACATCTTCGCGGAGGCGAGCGTCAGCACGGGCCGGAGCCGCTTCCCGCCAGCCGCGACGATGTGGGCGGCAAGCTGAGGGATGAGCGCCACCGGGCTGTCCATCCGGGCTACAATCGTCCGGTTGCAGGCCTCAAGGTCGCCGCTTACAACCGAAAGAAGTGCACTTAGCCCCTTTTCGCAATCTAAGGGAGCGCTCTCCATCATCGCGCTGGACCGCGTTAGGCTGGCGACGATGTCCAACTTTCTCTCCCCGGCGTGCAAAATGCTGCGTTAATAATCCATTGACTGGCGCTCGCCTGCCGATCAACTGGAGGGCACCATATCGGCGCGGTCGAAACCCGGTCAAGCGAAAGCCATTTTCAGATTCTTCACGCAATATTGGGCCATGCGCATCGTCGCCACATCGAATGATCCAGTTCGCTTAAGCTTCCTGACCGCATTGTTGGCTGATGCGGGAATTGAGGCGGTGTTGCTCGATCTCCATGCCAGCATAGCGGACGGCAGTATTGGGGCGATTCAGCGGCGTCTTGCTGTGGCGTCATCAGATGCCGAGCGTGCTTTTCAGATCTTGGCTCAAGCCGGTGAGATCGAGCCATGAATTGCTGTTTTATACGCCCGGGCTTGGCAGCCGCTAATAGCGTGTATAGACGGCGGGCTGCAGGTTGTCGTTGCGGTAAGACATTCATCCGGCTGAGATGAATGTGTGAGGTTACTCATGATCAGCTTCTGGGCGGGCGGGTGGACTATGTCCAGCCCCGCCATGGATTCCGGAGCGGGATCGAGCCGGTGCTGCTGGCTGCGGCCATTCCGGCGCGGCCAGGCGATTTCGTTCTAGAAGCTGGAACGGGTGCCGGCGCCGCCCTGCTTTGCCTAGCAGCGCGCATTCCGGGAATCGTAGGGGTCGGCCTCGAGCGTGATCCTGTTCTGGTCGAACTCGCGCGCCGAAATGGGGCTGCAAACTTCGGGACTGACCTAAGATTCGTAGCTGGAGACATCGAAACCTTTGATGCAGCCCGACGGTTCGATCACGCTTTCGCCAATCCTCCTTACCACGGACCAGGCACGCCCTCTCCAAGCCCGCCCCGAGAAGCTGCTAAACGTGGGCGGCCTGCCCTAATCTCAAGATGGACGGTTGCCTTGTGCCGACACTTGCGCAAGGGTGGAACAATTACGCTGATCGTAAGCGCAGCGATGTGGCCGCAGGCTGCTCAAGGCATGCACGAGGCCGGCTGCGGCGGGCTCACATTATTTCCGCTATGGCCGAGAGAAGGACGCCCCGCAAAGCTTGTATTGTTACGGGGCGCCCATGATGTGAAGAGCCCGGCGCGAGTGGCTACGGGCCTAGTAATGCACCTTTCGGCTGGTGGGTTCACGGAAGAAGCCGAAGCGATCCTGCGGAATGCGGCCCCAATCCAGATCTGAGCGGGTTACCTTTCGAAAGAGTTTGGATGCCGGAGGTACCAGAGCCGTTCATGAGCTGCGACCAGTCCCTCCATGTTACGGCGCCGATTACCATCGGGTGTGAGCGGACGGCGGGTCACCATAATCTCAAGGATATGCAGCAGGCGGTCAGCCACCTCGAAGTCGCTCTGATCACAAGCCTGATGAAATGCAATTAAGATCTTATCTGAGAGCCTCCGGCTATAACGCGGTGCGCTGGGGCTAACAGCTTCGCGGCTGTCTTCGTGATCTCGAAGTTGGATTTCGTCCGCGGCAGTTTCGTGTCTCATACCTTTTCCCTGCTACCCGGCTCGCTCAATTCGCTGCTCAAGCCGACCGGTGTTGTTCTGAGGTTTTCACTCAACGCCAGCCCTCCGTAACACCCATCGTCTGAAAAGTCATGGGGCCGAACGGGTTTCTCGCTACTACCGCGAGGAGTGGAACTGCAGCGTCACAGGAAGCGTGGCTGGCGCGTCAATCTTGCGTTAATTTAGCGTTACTGCTGGTCTGCATTGGCATGGCAATAAGCGGATCGTATCTTGGCGGCATAAGGCTAACGTCAGGGATTAGGGCTAAGGACCCGGCTGAGGTAAGGCTCAAATGAGGCTAAGGTACACGTAGATGATGGACCGAGCCTACCGGTTCAGCAGCCCCGCGTTTGCGGCTCTCGATCTCGGGACCAATAATTGCCGCCTGCTTGTTGGGGCGCCGGCTGGCAATGGATTTCGGGTTCTGGACAGCTTCAGCCGCATCATCCGGCTCGGCGAGGGATTGCACTCTACCGGGCGGCTCAACCAGACGGCGATGAACCGGGCGATGGAAGCATTGCGCGCCTGCGCTGCCCGGCTTGAGCGCCGACCCGTTCGCTCAGTTCGGGCTATCGCGACCGAGGCTTGCAGGCGGGCCGTCAATGGGGCGGATTTTTTGGCCCGGGTGCGCCAAGAGACCGGCCTTCCAATCGAGATTATCAGCGCGCGGGAGGAGGCGGAGCTAGCGGTCGAGAGCTGCACCCAATTACTGGTGAACAGCGCTCCCCGGGCCCTCCTGTTCGATATCGGCGGCGGCTCCACGGAACTGGCCTGGGTGCGGTTATCCGAGAACAGGGATCCAGAGCTAGTCGGTTATCAATCGTTGCCGGTCGGGGTCGTCACTTTGGCCGAGAAATTCGGCAATGCCGGGTTTACGGCAAAAGGGTTCGAAGCGATGGTCAGCGAAGTCCGAGCCGAGTTGGCCACTTTTGAGCAGGTGCACTGCATCGCGCACGAAATAAGGAATGGTGCGGTTACTTTGCTGGGCACGAGCGGGACCGTTACCACTCTGGCCGGCGTCTCGCTCGGCCTGTCGCGCTATCGCCGGCCGTTGGTTGATGGGGTGTTGCTGCCGAAGCAAGCTGCCGAACGGGCGCTCGCCCAATTGCGCGCCCTCGGTCGTCAAAAACTCATCCAACATCCCTGCGTCGGGGCGGAGCGGGTGGATTTCGTCCTGCCTGGCTGCGCCATATTTGCCGGGATTTTACAGTTGTGGCCTGCGGACAGCATCCTCGTGGCCGACCGAGGGCTGCGCGAAGGCATGCTTCTGCGCCTGATCCGATCGGATCGCGCCCGAAGGACCTGGGTGAGCACGACCCGGGATACGCGGCATTACCGGTGATTGAAGATTCGGACAGCGGCTGGGGCTCCCGCCGGCTCGCCATTAAGCTGCGAACCCGGCGGGGGCGCAGCCCCGCCTCGCAGCGCTGGCTCACCCGCCAGCTAAACGATGCCTACGTGCAGGCAGCGAGGGAACAGGGCTGGCGATCGCGCGCCGCCTTCAAGCTGCTTGAGCTGGATGACCGGTTCCATCTTATCCGTCGTGGCTGCCGGGTCGTTGATCTGGGCGCGGCGCCGGGGGGCTGGACGCAAGTTGCTGTCAAGCGCGGCGCAGGCAAGGTCGTGGGTATCGACCTGCTTCGCGTAGAAGCGGTACCGGGTGCGACCTTGCTCCAAGGCGATTTTCTCGACCCAGAAGCGGCCAGCCGTTTGCGCGCCGCGCTTGGAGGAGAGGCCGATTTGGTGCTTTCCGATATGGCCCCCAATACGACCGGTCATGCAGCTACGGATCATCTTCGAATAATGGCCTTGGCGGAAGCCGCATATGATTTCGCCATTCAGGTTCTAGCGCCCGGCGGGTTCTTTGTGGCCAAGGTGTTTCAGGGCGGGGCGGAGCGATCCATGCTTGCGGCAATGAAGCGCCGCTTTGCCACCGTTCGGCACGCCAAGCCGCCTGCGAGCCGAAAGGAATCAAGCGAGCTTTACGTGGTTGCTTGCGGTTTTCGAGGGCAGCCCTCGTGAGATAGAGCGGGAGGTCCAGCTAGGCGCTCGTTCTTCCAGAGCGTGCCGGAGCGGTCGTCCCGTTCGTCCGAGCGGGCCTTCCATGAATGATTCCGCACATTGCTCGCCCGCTTCCAGTCTAGACAGAAACTAGGGCGCTGAGACTTGGGGGATAAGGGTACAGCTAAAGCCGTTGGTGGCCAACTGACTGGGAGCGCTCTAGCTTTGGTTTTGCGAGCATCATCGGGCCCATCGCGCTCAGCGCAATGGGAAGCCGGTCACGCGCTCCTGGAATTCGGGCAATTCCAGTCAAGGGCGATCTGCTCTAGGTTCGATTAACGGTGGTGATCGGCGATCGAGCCGGCCCACCCACCGGCCCACCCACAGGGGCCCGTTCGCGGGGTGCCCCGCAGGCTTGCGGGGTTGTGGCCGCTCGATTATCTGGAGCCGCCAAGGTTGCGGAGTTCATCGCCCATGGCGCCCGAGAAAACATCGCCATTCGCGCCCATTCCCGAGGCGTTGGCGTTCGACGATGTGTTGCTGGTCCCTGCTTACTCGCAGGTCGTTCCCTCTGAAACGGACACGCGCACCCGCCTTACCCGGAGGCTCGGGCTGAACGTTCCACTCATCTCTTCGGCCATGGACACCGTAACCGAAGCCGAGATGGCGATCGCCATGGCGCAACAGGGCGGTATTGGCGTGCTCCATAAGAACCTGAGCATTGACGAGCAGGCGATGGAGGTGCGCAAGGTCAAGAAATACGAGTCGGGAATGGTCGTGAACCCGCTCACGATTCACCCCGATCAGACGCTTGCGGATGCAAGACACTTAATGGAGGCGCACCGGATCAGCGGCATCCCGGTGGTCGAACGGGAGTCCGGCCGGCTCGCCGGCATTCTTACCAATCGCGATGTCCGGTTTGCGACGGACCCGGGTACGCCCGTGCGTGATCTCATGACGCGGGATGACCTGATCACCGTAAGCCCCGGGGTTGATCGCGACGAGGCGCGCCGCCTCTTGCACCGTCATCGGATCGAGAAACTACTGGTGGTGGATGAGCAGTATCGCTGCATCGGGTTGATCACCGTCAAGGATATGGATAAGGCGCAAGCGCATCCGCTTGCGAATAAAGACGAGCTTGGCCGGCTGAAAGTTGCGGCTGCAACCGGCATCGGGGTGGAGGGGCTGGCGCGCACGCGTGCGCTGCTCGATGCCGAAGTCGATGTGCTTGTGATTGACACGGCGCACGGCCATTCCGCCGGCGTGCTCGAAGCCATCACCGCGACCAAGGCGTTGTCGAACTCGGTCCAGGTGATGGCCGGCAATGTGGCGACCCCGGAAGGGGCGCTGGCGCTGATCGAAGCCGGCGCGGATGCCGTAAAAATCGGCATCGGCCCCGGCAGCATCTGCACCACGCGCATTGTCGCAGGCATCGGCGTGCCGCAATTTAGCGCGGTGTTGGAGACTGCCGCCGCCTGCCGGGAACGCGGGGTTCCGGCCGTCGCCGACGGCGGCATCCGCACCAGCGGTGACATCGTAAAGGCGATTGCCGCCGGGGCCGATTGCGTGATGATTGGCTCTCTCCTCGCAGGCACCGATGAGGCACCCGGCGAGGTGTTCCTCTATCAAGGCCGGTCGTACAAATCCTATCGCGGCATGGGGAGCCTGGGCGCCATGGCCCGAGGCTCGGCAGATCGGTACTTCCAGCAGGAAATTAGGGCCTCGCTGAAGCTGGTGCCGGAAGGAATTGAAGGCCGGGTGGCCTATAAAGGGCCCGTTTCGGCGGTCGTGCATCAATTGGTCGGCGGCTTGCGCGCGGGAATGGGCTACACAGGCAGCAGAACCCTAGCCGAGCTGCAAAAGAATGCCCGCTTCCGCCGGGTTACCGGCGCCGGGTTGCGGGAAAGCCATGTTCACGACGTGGCCATCACCCGCGAAGCGCCGAACTACAGGCAGGAGTAGCTTGTGGTCGTTGCGGCGGTCTTTGATGCCTACGGCACATTGCTGGACGTGCATTCGGCGATGCAGCGCCATGCAGCCCGCCTCGGCCCCGATTGGGCGCGCATCAGCCAGGAGTGGCGGGACAAGCACCTCGAGTATAGCTGGGTGCGCAGCCTGGCCGCGCAGCATCGGGATTTCTGGGCTTTAGCGCGGGAGTCACTCGATTACGTGGCGGCGCAACACAACATCAGCGATCGCGCCCTGCTCGATGACGTGCGGCACGCCTCTACCGCTCTTTGGATGCCTACCCGGAAGTGCCAGCCATGCTGGCGCGCTTGCAACAAATGGGGGTCGGCCGGGCGATCCTTTCCAACGGAACTCCTGGGATGCTGACCCAAGCCGTTGAGGCCGCCGGAATTGCCCCGCTGTTGGATGATTTGCTCAGCATCGAAGCGGCCGGGGTGTACAAACCAGACCCACGGGTTTATGCCCTTGCGACAACCCGGTTCGGTTGCGGGCCGGATGAAATTGCTTTTGTTTCCTCCAATGCCTGGGATGCATTCGGCGCGCATCATTTCGGCTTGCGGGTTTTCCGGGTGAACCGGGGCGGCTTGCCTGACGAGTACGAGTTACGCGCCGTAGTTCCTGATCTGCCCGATCTCTCGGCGCTCCCCGATAGGCTTTTGTGACGCCTTCGGCTCAGATCGCCGCCGTGATCGAGGTTCTGGCCGCTATAGAGGAGGCTCCTGGCAAATCCGCCGACGCGATAGTGAATACCTATTTTCGGGCCCGTCGGTATATTGGGTCGGGTGATCGCCGGGCGATCAGCGACCGCGTATGGACCCTGATCCGGGGTCAGCGCCAGCTTCAGTGGCGGCTGGGCGGAGCGGCATCACCGCGCCTGACCGTGGCTGCGTCCTTGCTGTTGGAAGGATGGACGGTTTCCGGGGTTGAGCAGATCTATTCCGGGGCCAGGTTCGCGCCGGCGCCCCTCACCCGGGCGGAGCTCGGGAGGTTGGGCGCCATGCAGTCGCGAGCCGGGGAGGGGGCCGAAATGCCCCTCCCGGTGCGGCTGGAGCTACCAGACTGGCTCCTGCCCCGCTTGCAGGCTCGCTTTGGTGCTCGATTCGAGGCCGAGACGGCCGCCCTCAGTAAGCCTGCGCCGCTCGACTTGCGTGTGAATCTTCTTAAGGCCACGCGCGAGCAGGCACGGCTGGCATTGTTGGAGGAGGGACTGGAGGCGGAGCCGACCCCGTTTTCGCCTTGGGGGCTCCGGTTGGCTGGCCGCCATGCGATTACTTCCGGAGCGGCTTTCCGGCAAGGTCTGGTGGAGCCGCAGGACGAAGGCAGCCAGCTCGTGGCCGCGCTGGTAGGTGCAAGGCCCGGAATGCGGGTATTGGATTGGTGCGCGGGAGCCGGAGGGAAGACGCTCGCCCTGGCCATGACGATGCAGAACCGAGGCCGGCTGGTTGCCTGCGATGTCTCGGCTGCGCGGCTCGAGAATGCTGTGCGACGGCTTCGGCGGGCCGGGGCTCATAATGTCGAGCGCCATGTCATTTCGGTCCGGGACAAATGGCGGAAGCGGCACGTAGCCAGCTTCGACCGGGTGCTGGTGGATGCCCCATGCAGCGGCACCGGTCGGTGGCGGCGGAGCCCAGATGCACGGCACCGGCTCACCGAGCGAGGGCTGGCGGAAATGGTGGCGCGTCAAGCCTCGATTCTTGATCAGGTCGCAAATTTGGTTCGCAACCGCGGCCGCCTAGTTTACGCTACATGTTCTTTGCTGACTGAGGAGAATGAGGCGCAGGTGTCTACCTTTCTGTCCCGCCACCCTGACTTCGCTCGGGCCGGCCCAGATTTGGCGTTGACGCCCGCGCAACATGGGACAGACGGCTTCTACGCCGCCGTGTTGGAGCGAGCCAAATGATGTCGATCCGCCGTGCCCGGCTTGGCGATGCCGTCGCGATCGCCGCGGTGCACGTGTCCACTTGGCGGAGTACCTATGCGGGCATCTTGCCAGGTGCGTACCTCGCGGGGCTATCGGTGTCGCGTCAGGCAGCCTATTACGATGCCGCGATTCGCTCACCGGCCGGCGTATTTGTCGCCGTTGCTTCCGGCACCGACCTGCCTGCGGGCGCTGGGCCGCGAATTGTGGGTTTTGCAACGGCTGGGCGCGCCCGGGTGACCGAACTGTGCGGGCGGCGCCTAGCGGAGGGTGAGGTAGAGACGCTTTACCTGCTTGATGATTTTCGCGAACGCGGCCTGGGCAGGCGACTCCTGCGCGCGGCCGCGGCGCATTTGTCGGAGACGGGGTGCCGGTCTGCGTTTCTTTGGGTTTTGCGCGATAATCCGAGCCGCTGGTTCTATCAGCACCTAGGCGGGCGGCCAGTGGCCGAGGCTGTGATCCAGGTCGGTGGACAGCCTGTCGTTCAAATGGCGGTGGTTTGGGACCCAATCGAGCGGCTCTTGGAAGCCTCCAAGCAAGCATTGTGACGCAAACAGCACCACTGGACACCGAACGGGTTTTGGTGCTCGATTTCGGCAGCCAGTATACGCAGCTTATCGCCCGCCGGCTGCGGGAGGCGGGCGTTTATTGCGAAATTTGGCCGTTCCATGCGGACCCGTCGCGTATTCATTGGTTTGGAGCGCGCGCGTACATCCTATCCGGCGGCCCGGCCAGCGTCACCGAGGGCGAAAGCCCTCGCGCGCCTGATCTGATATTCGAGCAAGGCGTGCCGGTGCTGGGCATCTGTTACGGCCAGCAAGCGATGTGCGAGCAGTTGGGAGGTGGGGTCGAGAAGTGGGAGCATCGGGAGTTCGGCCGGGCTTTTCTCGAGGTCGTTGGCCGCTGCCGTTTGTTTGAAGGCGTGTGGGAGCCGGGGAGCCGCGAACAGGTTTGGATGAGCCACGGCGACCGGGTGACCCGGCTGCCGCCGGGTTTCCGGGCGGT
>JAFAHH010000636.1 GCA_019237355.1 Acetobacteraceae bacterium
CTGGCGATAGACATAGGTTTGTGAGTCCCGAACCTCTTCCCCCGTTTCCATCTGCAGCTTGTACCGCGGAACAACCCCCGCCTGCTGCAACGCAGCCCCGAGCTCCAGCTCCCCTGCCGGGTCCTCGATGCCATACCGAGCCAACGCCGCGTCCGCCAGGATTGGCTTTGCCCGGCGTCGGCCGTGCTGATCAAATTCGCCCGGCTCTCCATAAGCGACAACCACGCCGCCTGAGGCCATCAAATCCCGTACCACCCGCGCCTCCTCGACCGACAAGGCAACCGTCTGGGGTAGAATTAACACGCGCGCGCCGCCCAGTTCGCCTCGCCCGAGCATCGCCGGCGAGACAAAGCGCGGGATTAACCCGCGATGGGCGAGCGCCTCGGCGGCGCGATGGGTCGCGCGGCGCGCTGCATCGGCGGCGAGGTCCTCCTTTTCGGAGCTCCAATGAAGCCAGGCATCACCCCCCTCACGCTGCCGGTCAAGGAGCCATTGCACCCGGCGGCTTTCGGGCGAGTAGAGAATGGCGACCGGGTCGTATTGCCGCTCACTGTTGATCAGCAGGGCCCCGAGCCCACCGCGTAGTTCCGCCCAGTCCTCTGCGACGGCGCGGCCCCAAGGACCCAAGCTGCCATCCGGTCGCACAATCTGCTCATCGGGATCCCACAGGATGATGCCGCGGCCGCCGCGGAGCAGACCCTGCCACGTTGCGCGGCGGGCCGCGTCATCATAGCCGAACGATGTACTGATCAGTTTCACCCGCGGCGCAAGCGAGCCGACTATCGCCGCATTGTCAGCGGCATCGCCCATCTCCATAAGGTCAACGGCATCGACCAACTTGGTATAATCATACCCGCCCCAGCCGGGCTTCTGCGCTCCTTCGATTGCTGCGAGCGCCGCCGGATCCGCCGCGTGCACCGCATCGGTGCCGGCCCGCAAGGCCCGTGCGAATGCCGTATCCATGAACGTCTTGAAGTCGGCCCAGCGCGCGAAATTCCCATCGCGACGTGCCAGCGCTTCCGGCGTAGTTTCAGGCGTAACATCCTCCCAGCGCGCATAAGAGGAATCCCACTCCGCATTCAAAGCATCGAGTGTGCCGTACACCCCGCGCAACCACTCACGAAAAGCTCTAAGGGACGCAGGGGCAAAGTCGAAATCCCAGAATGCCGCAAGATCAGCGATACCAGTTTCATCACCCAGGCTGTAGTACAGTGGATGATTCGCGGCGTTCGTCTGAACCACCTGCTTCAGCCGGGTGCGAACGCGGTCTATCCAAATCGGGTCAGAAAGGCTCGGCTCACGGATGCGCGCGGAAGGATCAGGATAACGGCGTTGAGCCTCTTCAAAGAGCCACGTGATTGCGTGCTCGGGCGTCCAGCGATGATAGGGCGCGTAAAAATCGGTTGCAATATTCTCGATATAGTAGCGCAAGCCACTGTCCTGCAGCCTTTTCAATTCCTCCTCGGGTAGTGGGGAATTTGGATCGGTGCGGCTGATGAAAGCAGCGGTGCCAGTGACGCCGAGCCGTGCTAGGGCTGCAAGTTGCGTGCTGCTGCGATGCTGCCACATAATGATTTGGTAATCAGACCACGCATCGCGAGGCCGTTCGTTCGCGCTCGCCGCGAAGCTGAGCCCGGCGGCAAGCAAAAGGAATTTTAGCGCAGGCCGCCTAGACGATCGACGCCTTTGATTGCGAAGCGGATTGCCAGTACGAGCTTCACCGCGGCTCCGATTCGCCATTGAGCGTAAGCTGGTCAGTCGGAGCCCATGATGCCTGCCGGCGTATCGCGCCACCGAGGAAAACCCTCGCCAAATTGCTCGCCGCTGCATTGCCTTACACACCCGTATTGCTTAGCAATCGTGTGAGTAAGAGCGCCTGAAGCCGTCATGCTCTAAGTTCCGGAACCGGGAGCCAATCTAGGCACCATCACTCAATCGGAGCAATCACAATGTCCATGTCTCTTGGCCCCATCGGCATTGCGTTGGTTCTGCTCGCGGCCTTGCCGGCCAGTGCGCGCACACTTGAAGTCGGTCCTGGCAAAACCTACGCCCAACCCTCGCAGGCGGCCGCGGCGGCGCATGACGGTGATCGGGTGGTGATTGCCCGGGGCGAGTATTTCGATTGTGCTGTGTGGCCGCAAAATCATCTTGTGATCGAAGGCGAATCCGCAGCCGGAACCGTGATTACCGATAAGACATGCCAAGGCAAAGCGCTTTTCGTCATACCCGGCAACGACGTGACCGTGCGCAATCTGACACTCACCCGGGCGCGCGTACCAGATGCCAACGGGGCCGGAATCCGTGCTGAGGGCCGCAACCTGCTGGTCGAGCACGTACGCTTCATCAACAATCAGGACGGGATCCTGACGACCAACCAGCCTCAAGGGTCCCTGATCATCCGCGACAGCGAGTTCACCCGTAACGGCACGTGCGAGCAAGCTTGCGCGCACGGTATCTATGCCGGTCACCTCGGCCTACTCAGAATAGAGCGGACCACTTTCCGCGACACCCGCGAGGGTCATCACATCAAATCACGCGCGTTGCGAACCGAAGTGATCGGCTCTGATATTGCGGATGGCCCAGAGGGAACAGCGAGCTATCTGATCGACATTCCGAATGGCGGCTCGGTAATAGTGCAAAACAACAAAATGGAAAAAGGACCAAAAGCCCAGAATCACACAGCGGCCATCATGATCGGCGCCGAAGGGGTCGAGCAACCCACCCGCGAAATTCTCGTGGAGGGCAACGAATTTCGCCTTGATGGGAATTACCCGACTACATTCGTATATAATATGACAGCGACTGAGGCCGTGCTCCGGGGCAATCGCCTGGTCGGCCAGCAAATCCAGCCTTTGCATGGCGATGGCACCGTGAGTGCCGGACGTAGCTAAGCGAGGGATTCCCTACCTTATCCCTTGCTTTCGCCTCGCCTGGACCATCTTATGTGGTCCACAACGGAGCGTGAAACATGGCCACCGCCAATAAAGAAACAGAGATCAACGTGACTGCCTTCAAAGGGCAGTGCCTATCGCTCATTGATACCGTGGCGCAAGGGAAAGCCGACCGGGTGGTGCTCACAAAACACGGACGGCCCGTTGCCGCTCTCACCCCGATCGAGCAGCCGGTGCCTGGTCTCTGGGGCGCGTTGCGCGGCACGGTAACCATCCAGCCGGGAACAGATCTGACCCAGGGCAGAGGAGAGATCTGGAAGGCGGATGTCTGATCCGGCAGCCAGATCGCTTAAGCTTTTGCTTTAGCTCTTCTATTTCGATACTCAGGCGCGCGTTCCATGGCTTTTCCACGGTTCCGATTAGGCTCGAGCTCGGCCACCATACTCGCTGCCAGCGCGCGCGTCTGACGGTCGGGAGCACCATCGGCGAGCAGCCGCAGCCGGCGCATTGCGTCCCTGACGGCCTGCGGCCCCTGCGAACGCACCACGGCGAGGGCCAGCGCCAGCTCGCGCCCGGTGGCTTGATCCTTGGTCGGGAGTCGACGTCTCGGCATATCGGAAGCGAGCCTGTTCCGGAGCTAGTTACGCAAGCCATCCAGGCTATTGGCCGGTCGCTTTTGCCAGGACTCTGATGGCCATGTCAGGGGCGCCCGATGCACCTCGTCCACAACGAGCGGATCAAGCTGCTGGCGATCGCGTTGAACAACTTGGGCGTCGGCGCGATCTTAGCGGGGATCGTGGCGCCGATGGTCAGCGGAACGGCCGGCGGTCTTGGTCACGCCGTTGGCTGGTTCCTGCTCGGCGCCGATCTGATCGGGATGGGGCAAATACTGCTCGGGAGGCTTCGGCATGAGTCCTGAAACCTACTGGCTGGTCGCGCCCTGGGTGTTGATCGGCCTGTCCGGATTCGGCTGGTTGGCATTGTGGCTTACGCGGCCGCGCGACAAGACCCAGGCGGAGCGCCCGAAGGTCCCGGCGGCGCACTGAGCGGGGCGGTTGCACGCCCTGCAACCAGCAAGCGACGCCAGAAGCCAGCTTCCGCGATGGCATCGGCCTTTTTGGCAGATTCACGTGGCTGGGAATTTGCCTCAGTGTACTGGCTGCCGCGCCATTGCGATGCGGTATCCAGCTCTCGCACCAGCTCGCCGATGCGCGAAGCCGTAACAAGTAAACCTAAATCCGGGAGTTGAGCCTGAATGTGGCCCGCATTTTTGGCGGGTTTGCAATCGTGGCGAGCAATTCAGGTCGGCTCAAGGCGTGCTGGCGGGACCAGCTGGCGACCTTTCAGGAACCGGCGGAGCGCCTCGCTGAGAATGTGATACCAGCGCTGCACCGGATCCAACTGCTCCGCTTTTTCCCGAAGCGCGGCAAAGAAGTTGGCAATCCGCAAATA
>JAFAHH010000765.1 GCA_019237355.1 Acetobacteraceae bacterium
CCTGTAAAATAAGGGATTTCCGGCACGGTTAAGATATGAATGATTAAACGTACGTGCCGCATGGACGCGGCCCGATGAAGGCCGCGGACCGCCCGGCATGGAGGCCGGGCGGCCGCCCGGGCCGGCGGCGGGCGCGGGGCGCGGGCCAGCCGCGGGCCGGCCCGGAACGGGCGCGCCGGGGCGGCGCGGCGGGACGCGGGAGGGGGCGCGGCGCGGGGCGGGCCGACGCCGCGTGGCATCGAGGCCGGGGCCGGCGGAGCGAGGGCCGACGCGGGAGCGGGCGGGCGGCGACGGGCGAGCGGCCCCGCGGCCACCCCCCGCACCCCCCGGGGACCGGGGGGCGGGGGGGGGTGCGAAACCCACACGCGGGCCGCGCAGCGGCGGCCATAAAGTCTGCTCGCGGCCGCCGAACCCCCCCCACATGTTCATGGGGGGTGAGGCGGCCGCGGGAGGGCAGGACGCCCGACCCATTCGGACAGGAGGCCCGTGGCACTCACACCGGCCCCTCGCTGGTGGCGTGATCGCGAGTCTTCGAGCGGCACGCCACCTGCCCGGGGACGCTGGGCCATCGTCGGAGGGGCATGGGCGGCCCGGGTTCACCCGGGGCATCGGAAGGGGTTTAGTGTGGCCGCGTCAGCGGTCTTTGTGGATCCCGCCTGCCGCACAGTTGCTGCCGCTACCCCGATATGTGCCTTGGACCTGAAGCCCAGGAAATGACCGGCCTAAAGGCCGAACCGGGCTATTCTCTCAGAACAATTCCGGTTGCCTATGAGGCTGCTCTTTTCGCTTCTTTGCTTGAAACTTAGCCAGCGTTTCCTCGGAACCAAGCTCATAGGCCAACGCTGACAGATCAAGCCGACGAAGCATTTCAATTGTTATAGGGCGTTTGGCATCCCAGAACACAAATGCTGAGAAAAACTCACGGGCAGGCTGAGAATTCAGCAAGCCCGCGATGAATCGAGCTTCTTCTTCACTCTGGCAAGACACGAAATACGACGTGTCATCAAGAACAACCGGTTTTTCCGCAAAAGGGCCGACGGTGGCGAAGTGGAGTTTCTTGTAAAATCCAGATATAGCCACTTTCCACGGTGCGAATGTGTAGTCACCGACTCCAAACACGGAAAATCGGGGACGGTTCCGGTAGATGGAGCTGGCTCGGCGATCAAGTAACCCGCCCTGCTTTTGAAGGTACTCCCACGTTTTGGGTGCGACGATTCTTATGACCGATGTTTCGTCGCCCACGGCCTTTTGCGTAACAAGCATCCAGCGTGTTGGCTCTTTGCTGCATCTATTCGTTATATCAGAACTTTTCAGCATAGGATATACGTAATCGTCTTCCAACTCGATCACTTCATCAAAGCCGTTGCGATAGCGATTCCCTTCTTTCCGCAATTCCATGACCTTTGAACAATCGTGCTTGACCCCGGAACGCCACTTATAGACCCCTTCCCCCCCCAGATGCTTCCAACGCTCGTAAGACGATACGTCAGCCACCAGCTGGCCATCGTGATATCCGATGGTCGCCGCTGGTTCTGCATCCCCCAAATGGCTGTAAACCCGGCAATCCGGATTATGGCTGGTAGGGGACAAGCAGCAGACCAGCAAACAGGCATCGACTGCCGCCCCGAAAGACGCAGCGGCGTCAATCTGGTGAATCTCGGCATCGGTCAAGCTGATATTGTTCTTCCAAGCATGGACGAGAACCTTTCGGGCGACAGCCGTTTTGCAGAGCATTGCCAACGTTGCCCTGCGTCCTCCGAGCATTTCGAGAAGTTTGATGAGCATCCATTCCGAGATATCGAAGTTGCTTTTCCCGGTCACTGCTTCCAGCCCGATGTAATTCTGGAAGTTCGATTTCTTCGGCAGGTTTGAACTTCCAAGGACTCCGAGCGTCGAGTTCGTGACCCAAGGCGGGTTTCCGACGACCAAGATCGGTTCCGGCAGTTCGCGGAGTATGTCGGCCCAATCTACCTTGAAAAAACTCTCCCGTAATACCTTCACTTTATCCGCGTAAGAACAGGAACGGAGCCTTTCTTTGACTCGGCAAATATACTCATCATTGATATCAATACCGAATCCAGTCGTCAACTTCGGGAAATGATCGAGAGCGGCAAGCAGAAAATTGCCCACGCCGCAGGTTGGCTCGAGCACTGATGTCGGGATGATGCCCCGCATACACAAAATCATGCATGCATGTGCCGCCAATGCGTCGGGCGTCTGAAAATCACCGAATTCATCAGGCTGCATAGCGATCTTTGCAGAGGCCATTGATCTACCATATCCGGGTAATGCCGGGCACCGTACCGGCTTGGACGATAACTCTGCCGTATTGCAACCGCCATTGCAGGGCGTTCGAGATGGTTAGATACCCTTGCTTCGGCGGTGACGCCAACAGTTCTTGAGCGATGCGGCGTGCCTCTATTTCGTCCACCGGGAGCATTTTATCCTGCATGAAGGCCACAAGGTCATCTTCATTCCCTTCCCTTGCGATGATCTCCCGTAAGCCTTTCGTCATCTGGAAATCGCCGGTCTGCTCCGCGTCGATGAAAAAGGTGTGCTGAATGTTTAGGGTCGCCGTGCGATTCGCTGGATTATCGGACTTGTCGTAGACGAAGACGAGCAGCGAGTAGCCAAGCCCGAAAATCTTTTGCCGAGCATGCTTGAAAGGGCAGGAAGATTGCGGTTGCCGGATGCTCGTTACCTTCATGTCCACCGCAAGGCCGGGTAAATCGATTCCGCTGGCGGAATTACCAGGAGCATGGACATACTTATTTTCAAGATGACTTTGAAATTTATGTTCCAGATACGTCCCTATGGCCTTCCCATCGGTGACGCCGAAGATTGTCGGTTCGGGATGGACGGACTCTTGTTCTGAGAAAATCCGGGCTTCGTCGAGAAGAAGGGCGACTGTCAGTATAGGTTTTGTCATAAATAATTGTCCTACATTTTATAGTAACTAGTAACTGTATTCCACTCCCATAAAATTGCGAAATCCTCTCTGTGTGAACGGGGTCCTGAGTTGGGCCGCCCCGTGTGACCTATGCCCGCCCAAGGTAATTTACGTCACTAATTCCCGCGGATCGACCGGGAGGCGGCGGCGAGGGCTAGCCGCCGTTGGCGGCGCGGAGGTCCTCGACTGGGCCGGCGTCAGCCGATTCGGGCCGGGCCCGGGGGGTCCGATCCGTTCGGGTGTCCGGGTCGCACGCGGGAGCGGCCTCCAGGCGTCGGGGGGTCTGGAGGCCCTCCGGGGCCAGGGCGGGCTCCTGGGGCGTTTTCGGGGCCTTGGTGGCCGTCGCGTGGCGGGTGGGGTGGAGCGGCCCGGACCGGCCGGCGGTGGTGGCTCTCGCCGTCAGGTGGGGCGTGGCCGCCGACCGGACCGGGCCGGACCGGGTGGGCGACAGAGCCGGGACCTATCGGGTGCTCTCGCCCCGCGCCGGTCGAGGCTGCCGATCCGACTTCGGCCTCGGCCTGTACACC
>JAFAHH010000823.1 GCA_019237355.1 Acetobacteraceae bacterium
GCGGCTGGGAAACCCACTATTCGGCGGCGTTCGCCATCTGGCGGGCTTGCCGGCCCAGAATGCGCCCGAACACGTCCAGCAGCCGCCTCTCCGCGTCCGCGGCGTCCTGAGCGCGCCAGGCGACGTACTCGTCCGGCCGGACTAGCACGCATCCAGCTTCGCCCACCTCACGGGCTTCCGCCCAATCACCGAAGAGGTCCTCGTACTCGCGGCCGGGCCCGATCACGTAGGCTTCGACGGGCACGCGGTAGCGCTCCACCGCGGCGCGCGCCGCATCCACCCAGACCTCGCCGCCGATACCGGTCAGCACCGTGAACCGGCCCTTGCCGGCGATGTCGAGCGTGGAGACGGGTCTGCCGTCCCGCTGCAGCCACACATGCGGAAGGTGGGCGCCGGGCCAAGTCGTGGGGTGATAGTAGAGCTCGGGATCGCGCGTCCACGCCGGCATCGGCGTGCCGTCTGAAACAACGGCTGAAGAGACGTAGCGCTGGTTCATCTCCACGCCGTGCGCGTTGAACTCGTAGGTCTTGGCGGCGATTGACCGGCGCAGTTTTTTGCGCTGCTCGGTTGCCTCGGGTGTCGCCGCTTTGCGCGCCTCCATGTTCGCGCGCATCTGCTCGGCATCCCGTGTGTTCAACAGCCCGAGGGCCTCGAAGATCGGACCAAACTCCTCGATACTTTTATTGGCGGGGAAACAAGCGCGAGTGGACCCAAGGATCGTTACTTCGTAACGAATTCAGTAAAAAATCTCGCCACGTTCCCGTGCGGGATCTACTCGGCCGGGCCAGCGATGCGGTGCTCACGCTAACGCCTTGCTTGATGATGTCCCCGCTGACGGTCGCTCAGTATATCAAGCCCGGTGGCCTTGTCTTTGACTTCGTCATCATGGACGAGGCGTCGCAAATCAAGCCCGAAGATGCGATCGGCGCCCTGCTCCGCGGCCGGCAGGCTGTCATCGTAGGCGATCCAAAGCAGCTTCCGCCGACCAACTTCTTTGAACGCGCGCTGAACGATGCGGAAGACGACGAACTGGCGAACGGTGATGCCAACCAGCTTCCGGCCGGTAATCGGGTACAGTCCGAATCAGTGCTTAACCTTGCCATGCAAGCTTTCCGGCCCGCGCGCCGGCTTCGGTGGCACTACCGATCGCAGCATGAAAGCCTGATTGCCTTTTCTAACCGTGAGTTTTACGAAAACGATCTGGTTGTCTTTCCCGCCGCCCAGCTTCCGTCCAAGATGCTTGGGATCGAGCTTGTTGAGGTCAACGGCAGGTGGCGCGATCGCACCAATGTTGAAGAAGCACAGGCCGTCGCCCAGCGAGTGACGCAGTTTATCGCTGCGTACCCTGATCTCAGCTATGGGGTGGTCGCTATGAACCAGCCCCAACGCGATCTCATTGAGCAGGAGATCGTAAGTGCGACGAATGGCGATCAGGCAGCAAGTGATTACCGGAACCGGTGGGAAGAGCGGCTAGAGCCGCCATTCGTCAAAAACTTGGAGAACGTTCAGGGCGATGAGCGCGACGTCATGTTCATCTCTCTGGGATGGGGCCGTACTCCAGAAGGTGCGCTGCATCAGCGATTCAGCCCCGTGAACCGCCGTGAAGATGGCGATCGCCGATTGAACGTGCTGTTTACCCGGGCTAAGCGAAAGATCGTGCTGTTTTCATCGCTGAAGCCGGAGGACATCATCGTTGGCCCTGAGACTCCTGCCGGAGTTCGTATCCTACGTGACTATCTGATCTATGCTCGCGAGGGATGGAAAGCGCCCGGCATCGAGTACGGCGGAACAGCCGAGAGCCCATTTGAGCAGTCGGTGGCGAACGCCTTGCGGGCAAAAGGATATAATGTCGCGTTGCAGGTTGGAGTAGCAGGCTACCGGGTTGATATCGCGATACGTCACCCGGTCATGACGGGGCAGTACGTGCTGGGTATCGAGTGCGATGGCGCGACGTATCACAGCGCCAAGAGCGCCCGCGACCGGGACCGGCTGCGGCAGGAGGCTCTGGAACGGCTCGGGTGGCGGCTGATCCGGGTCTGGTCAACGGATTGGTTCCGCGACCCTGACCGGGAGACTGCGCGGCTCGCGGCTGAAATCGAGCAGGCAAT
>JAFAHH010000157.1 GCA_019237355.1 Acetobacteraceae bacterium
GGATTAGCCCTCAGCGCCTATGCCGGGCGCGCCTCCTTGCCCCAGGAGCAGGATACAGGAGGTGCATGGGTGTCCCTGGTCTGAACCTATAATCCTGCTCGCCCTCAGCCGGCGTCATAGCGAGGGGAGGCGAGGGGCGTGCTCCGGTTCAGCTTAAATACTGAAAGCGTATACTCTGCCTTAGCGATAAGTGCCGTTCGTGAAGGTATGTGATGGCCGTGGATTATCTCGCCGACGGTTTCCGTCTGGTCGATTCACAAGTGGACATTGCCAAATTTGCAGCGTGCCTTGCATTCATGGACGGCTTGCCATCGTTTTCGATGTACGAGTCGTACGTTTGTGAGGTCGCTGCACGATCGAGCGGACCTTCACTCGATGTAGGCTGCGGGCTAGGGTACGATGTTCTCAGGGTCGCGCGGCGAATGCCGAAATACACAGCGTTCGGCATCGACCTGAGCGACAGATTTGTCAATAGCGCGCGAGCTCAGGCCGAATCGCTTGATGTAGCGAATGCAAAATTCCAGCGTATGGACGCTCACCATCTCGAGTTTCCGGACGGGATTTTCGCGTCGTCGTGGATTGATCGATCGCTCCAACACATGGCGAAGCCGGGCAGGGTTGCCAGCGAGATGGTCAGAGTGACCAAGAAGGGCGGTGAAATCATCTTAGCCGAGCCAGACTGGGGTATTTTCTTCGTGGGTGATCGGTCTGTCTACGCCGATGGCGTATCCGAGTATTTCGGCGGGAAATTTAAGAACCCAGATGTCGGGAGACGTGTCGTCACGCTGCTAGAGTCTTCGGGGGCCGAGATCATCGATTTGCGGGGTACGCACTGATAGCACGAGACGCGATCGAGGCGGATAGGGTCTTTGACGTAGAAAGGACATGCGAGATCCTTGAGAGTGAAGGAAGGGGACACGGATATCGCGATTGGTGGAGGGCGGCCAGCCGATCGAGCGGGGTCATAGCATCAGTAACGATATTCATCGCCGTTGGCAGAAAGACGTCATTCATGTGGGCTGCGCACGGCTTGAACAGATCGGGAGCAGAGCCGTGCTGTTCAGTCTAGTTGGTGCGAACGAACGCGCCTACCTCGGCTAATGCTCGCCAGGCATCGGTCAGCTGCGAATAGAAAAGATGCCAGGCATGGATCATGTCCGGCCAAATCTGTAGTGTCACCCGCACGCTGGCCGCTCCCGCCACTCCGGCAAGCCGCACTGCATCGTCAAGCAGCGTCTCGGCCGAGCCTACCTGGATCAGCATGCGCGGCAGCTTCCGAAGATCCGCGTAGATGCGTGAGGCGGTGGACGTTTTAGAGTCGAGGCTGCTGTCAAAGGCGAATATCGCGGCTCCGCCCGGTCGGTTGGGAGGGCATTCCGGGTCGACTGTTGTGGTGCGGCGAGCGCGATATGAAAATAGCGTCACGCATATGATAGAAATTAGGATAGTCTTAGTCTAGCGACCGTGCAGTGGTGGTCCTGCAGCGCCTCGCCGCTTACATCTGCGCCAGGGGTAGCATGGCCGGCGAGCAAGATGAAGCCAGGGCGTCCATTGGAGCTGGTGTCTCCCGTGACGACCAGGGTTTCATTACCCATGTCGGCGTGGGCTTGTGGGAGCGTTGCTAACAGGCGAAACGGATTAACCCGGGTGAGGTCAGATCCGTCTATTCGTTCAGCTAGGTAATTGTCACCCGCTAGCGGCACCGGGAAGGGTGCCCAATATGGACCAATTGCGCTCGCGTGGGCATCGAGCGCGGCCCTCACGGCGGGCTTGATACAATCGATATGGATGTGAAGCTGGTTTTGCGTGCGGCCATTGATCGAATTGATTGCCAGGCTGACTTCATCCCGCCCGAGGGCCCGGCCGACACGCTCCTCGACATACCGCCGGGCGCGCCACGCCTGATCCCAATAATTCGGCGCTGTCGGCAAAAGGATTGCGGGGTCCTCGATCCCGGCTACGCGAGCTGTTGGGATTAGCACGAAGTGCGTCGGGCTGTTGGGATCCTTGAGGAGCACGTATCCGGCGGCGAGGTCGACCTTCATACAAGGGCTGGGGTTTCCGAATTGTCGCTGATCCGGTACGCACACATTATGTGTAATGAGCCAAAGGGAATTGGGATCACGTGCGACCTCCCGCGCTATAAACGTGCACCCGGTCAGCAAGACACCGAATATCGCAACGGCCCGCATGGCAGTGCGCCTCGGCATCGGTCTGCCCTTCACTTGCTCAATAGCTCTTGGAGCCGCCATGCCGATCCGCCCTGCCCTTCGTGCCCGTTATCCTCGCAATTGGCCGGAAATCAGCGCCAGGGATGAGCAAATGCGACGGCGAGA
>JAFAHH010000271.1 GCA_019237355.1 Acetobacteraceae bacterium
TGAAGGAGGAAACCGATGGTCGACAAAGACCGCGTCGAGGGCGTTGGGCACCAGGTAAAGGGCGCGGTGAAAGAAGGCGTCGGCAAGGTCACGGGTGATACCAGGACCGAAGCCGAAGGCAAAGCCGAGAAGACAGGAGGGAAGGTCCAGAACACTGTTGGCGGCGCGAAGGACGCAGCCCGCGACGCCCTGGACAAAACCTGATTCCGAAACGGCCCGAGCGGCTCGCTTTTCCAGCCGCTCGAGGGTCATTCAAGGAGCAATCGGTTCCCAGCCCCCCTGGGGTGGGAACCGATTGCCTCACACGGCGCGATCAGGGTCCGCGGTTCCTGCAACAAGATCCTGTGCTTCGCTTCCCTGGGAGACCTCTGGAAACGGGCCTTCTGCTACCAGCCACGAAAGGGTCGCGGCACTTACAGAGCCCCTTCTCCCACATGCCGAAATCCGAATGAGTTCGGGTCGAATGTGACAGGCGGCCGGCGGTGCCCTCGCGGGTGCGTTCAATGAACCATTGATTTCTCTGGAAAGATTTCCGAAACTTCCTGCTGCATTCGTGCATTTTCCGGACCCGGTCGCGATGGTGCATCGGCACGCGGGCTGAATCAATCTTTTGTTTCAGTTCTAGCCAGACCTAGATAGCGGTAAAGTGCGTCTTGCCACCATTCGCTGTCCACAATCTCCGATAGGGCGACGTTGATTTGCGTGCGCAGGCCGCTGTTCGGCGGCAAGGCAATCGCATAGTTTTGCTGTTCGAAAGTTACCCCGAGAACCTGAACCCGTGAGAAATGCTGCCGGACAACCCACATGAGCAGCGGGCGGTCGTAAACGAAGGCATCAACACGCCCTTCCTGCACGGCCTTTAGACCATCCTGTGCATTCGCAAAGCCGAAATGGCTGATGCGATGGTGGTCTAGAAAATCCACCGACGAGGATCTCTCTACCGTACCCACGCGAAGCGAGCGCAGATCGTCGACATTGCGAACAAGTCCTTGCAGTTCGTGTGTCGCGATCGCGGAGGTTAGACCGGCGGTAAACACGGCGAGGACGATAATTGAGGCGACCATCCAGACAACGGCCAAGAGTCGCCCCGGCAGCGACGTCGGCGCTCCTTGAGCGGCGCCCCCCTGGGTCATCGCCACCGCCGACCACCAGATGCCCGAAGTCACTCCCTGCACCGGGTGGCCAGCAAAGTTGCTGTTGTTTCTGCGCTCGAACAGCCAGACCAAAACGCCCACGGCTAAAGCTATACCGAGCAACGCCAGGACCGCCTCAAAAAAGCCGAATGACGTGAACGTCCGCAAAACGGGTAGCCAATTCGCAAGCCCCCCTCGGACGGCGACGCCCAGTCCAGTCACATAAAAGGGCTGACTAAAATCGCTGGTCCGTTCGCGGGCCGCTGTAACGGTGATGGCAGCCACCGCGGCGTCCGCCGAACCGTCGCTAGTCGCGTTCAGCAGGTCCTGCACAGTCGCCAACTCGACCAACCGGTACCGCAGATGGAGCTGCTCAGCGATCCGGCGCCATAGATCAATACTGATGCCTCGCCAAGCGCCGTCCTCTCGCTTCATGGCGAAGGGAGGGGCCTCTTTAGTTACCACCACGAGTTCCCGGTCGGGCGCCGGGGTTGGAGTTGCGGGAGATGCAAACGATCGGTCCGGCGTAGTGGCCGCGCAGAGCACTGCAACTAACCCGGCAACCATCAGCTTTCGAAAGACCGCTAAAATCCTTGCGCTTGCTGCCTTAAGTGAAACCAGGCTTATATTGGTGATCATCGCCAACATCCACTCATAGGCCTTCACAGGGCATTCGGCAGTAGCTCCACCTGGATCGATCAACATGCAACCCGTCCGGATCGATTTCTCTAAAGGTATGCAGCTTTGTTGGTTATTGGGGCGGAAGTTACTGTATAAGCCTAGCTTCGGATATGTGCGCCATTCGCCTGCCGGCGGGTGGCACCAGCGCTGAAGTCGGTAGCCGCGGCCAGATGCCGCCCAGGGCGACGATCGATGCGCTACCAGGTGGGATGGGCCTCAGAGCGGAGCATCGCAGCACGGAGGATTTCCCGGGTGCAAGCGGAGGGGATGGCGGAAAAGCGGCGGGAGCTGATGCATTATCGGGGCGTTGCTCGTGCGCTCGCCCTAGCGGCGGCGTCGGCTCAGCGAGCCGGCGGCCGACCCAGCCGCGGCACCAGGTCTGCATCTCCGGCTGGCCGTGGCGCCGCGGCTCAGGGCAATGCAGCCAATGCGCGCCCAACGCGAGCAATCCAGAGACGTTCTTCGCCTCACCGCGAACCAAAGCGGTTCGGCGCCGGGCCGGATCCCACCTGCGCCGGGCTTAAGGAACAGAGGAGGCAGGCCGTGGAGAAGCCTATCACATTTGTCGGGCTGACGTCGGAAAGGCGACCATAGCCGTGGCAATTGCCGATGGCGGCAGCCGGGAAGCGGCGTGTTCGTTCGGAAGAATCGAGAACACGCCGGTGTTGAGGAAGCGCGGCGGCGGCACATGATTTAAGACTTTTTCGCGTCGCCTGCTTGGTCGTTTTTGCTCACAGCTTGCCTGTGAGTCTGCACATATGCAGATGACCCGAAGAAAAAAAGCGACCACCACTCCGACAACAGTTGTAAAGTTGGTAATCATAGTTTGTGGAGTTGTGGAAATGGCCGATTCTCATTTTGTATAAAGGCGGTGAGACCAACTAGAACTAGATATTGCATGACGACCGATACTGCGATCGACGACCTTATAATGCCAGTATCCAGAAAAATCTCTCTATCGCCCCGACTAGAGTTACTCAATGTAAACACAAATGATATAAGCTCGGCTCCGATTACTGCAATCGGGA
>JAFAHH010000305.1 GCA_019237355.1 Acetobacteraceae bacterium
AAAGACACGGTGCTTGCCGAATGATGTGATCGGCCTATCGAAGCGCAGTTGCAACCGGTTGATCTCAGCCGGTCGCCAATGCGGTTGGCAAGGGGTGGCCTCTTGACCCTACGGTCGTCCCGGTAACCTTCGGGGATTAGATCGGCCGGGGGTTGTCCCGTTTCGGGACGCATGCCACGGTTTTCGGAGAACGACAGGACGAAAGCCGGCGACCAAGCCTAAACAGGCTCTGGCGGCGAGCCGTCTAGAGGGCTACGCACATGAGGCACGCGCGCGCCGTCCTCTGCGCTCGCTTGGCTAATACGCAAATCACCGCGGATGTGATATAATCGCCCGCCTGATCCTAGGAGCCGACCCATGGCGATCCGGAAAATACTTTTGCCGCTCGCGAGTACCGCTGCGGGCGAAGCCGCGCTTTCCACCGCGCTGATGGCCGCGCAAATCTGGAAGGCGCATGTCACGGCCTTGCACGTGCGCATGGATAGCCGCGATGTCGCGCCGCTGGCCGGAGAAGGACTTTCCGGCGCGATTATCGAGGAGATGATCGCGGCGACCGAAAAGGAAGGGAATGAGCGGGCGCATGCCGTGCGCGGGATGTTTGATCACTTCGTATCCGAGCATAATGTAATCGTCTCTGATTCGCGCCCCGGTCAAAATACGGCGACCGCGAGCTTCGCCATAGTCACCGGCCGGGAAGAAGATTTCGTCGCCCAGCTTGCACGCCTTGCCGACCTTACCGTGATACCGCGGCCTGAATCCGGTGAAGACGTCTCTTCATCCGACGCGCTGCATGCGGTGCTGTTCGATAGCGGCCGTCCGATACTGATCGCGCCGCGGACCGCTTTCCCAACACTGGGCGCGCGCATTTGCATTGCCTGGAACGGCACCGCCGAATCGGCAACAGCCGTCTGGGGGGCGCTACCTTGGCTCTCCCGCGCCGAAGCGGTTCGCATCCTGTGTTCCGATGGGTATCAGCGCCGCGGCCCTCGGGCCCCAGAACTTGCTGCCTATTTGGCGTGCCATGACGTACATGCCGAAATCGCGACCTTCCGCCCCATCGACCGTGAGGTAGGCGCGGGGCTGCTCGCCGCGGCCCGGGAGTTCGACGCCGATCTGCTGAGTATGGGCGCTTACTCGCATTCCCGGTTACGTCAGCTTATTCTGGGCGGCGTCACCCGTTACGTGCTGGAGCACGCCAGCATGCCGGTGATGATGAATAGGTGATGGGCTTCGGAAAAGAGCGGTTCGCCGAAGAGGTCGCGGCATCGTTGTCATTTGAGGTGCGTTAGGTTGCTCACTCAAACAGGTTGCGGTTGCTGAACGTATGGCAGATCATCATTCCCACTCACATTTCCCGACCCGCACGCCAGTGCCGCCGGCTGAGCTGCCCGGATTGAACGGTTTGCTGACCCTCGCGGTCGGGGTGGTGGTAATCGCAGCCCTCTACGTGGGGCGCGAGGTTTTGATCCCGATCACGCTCGCGGTTCTGCTTTCGTTCGTTCTAGCGCCGCTCGTGGACTTGCTGCGTCGGGCGTATCTCGGCCGGGTGCCGTCAGTCATCCTAGCGGTGCTGCTGGCCTTTGCCATCATGCTCGGGCTGGGCGGCTTGATCGGAACGCAGGTTGCTGATCTCGCTCGCGGTCTGCCGACTTACGCCGCGACGGTAGAGAGTAAGGTTGAGGCGGTCCGTGATGCCGTGCAGCAGCGTTTCACCCAAATGCTGCGATCGTTTGGCCAGGAGAGGCATGGGGCGGCTCAGCCCAACCCCGGGTCAGCGCCTGCTCCCGCAGGTCAGCCACCTCCGGTTCCTGTTCAGGTGCAGCAGCCGGTGCCGGGCCCATTCGAACTCGGCCAACGTTTCCTTTCACCTGTGCTCTCGCCGCTGGAGACGACGGCCATTGTTATCGTCGTCGCCATTTTCATCCTGCTCCAACGGGAAGACTTGCGGGACCGGATCATTCGGCTGTTTGGCTCGCGCGACCTGCATCGTACGACGGCCGCCATGGACGACGCCGCTAGCCGTCTTAGCCGCTATTTCTTGACGCAGCTCGCCGTTAACACCGGATTTGGCTGCATCATCGGCTTCGGCCTCTACTTTATCGGCATTCCTTCGCCGCTTCTGTTTGGGGTGATGGCCGGGCTGTTGCGCTTTGTTCCGTATATAGGAACCTGGATGGCGGCCGCCATACCGGTGGTGTTTGCCGCCGCGGTCGATCCTGGCTGGTCCATGGTACTCTGGACAGCTTTGCTGTTCGTCTTCGTCGAGCCAATGGTTGGGCAAGTGCTCGAGCCGATGCTCTACGGCCACTCCACCGGCCTTTCGCCATTTTCCGTCGTCGTGGCGGCAATTTTCTGGACGTGGTTGTGGGGGCCGATCGGCCTTATTATGTCCACGCCATTGACGCTATGTCTCGTCGTGCTGGGGCGCCATGTGGAGCGGCTCGAATTTTTGGATGTTCTGCTGGGCGACCGGCCCGCGCTGACTCCCGTCGAGAGTCTTTACCAACGCATCCTGGCGGGCGATCCGGACGAGGCGGCCGAACAAGCCGAGCTGCTGCTCAAGGAGCGCTCCCTGTCGTCGTATTACGATGAGGTTGCTTTGAGGGCATTGCAGCTGGCCGCCAGCGATTCGCGGCGGGGCGTTCTTTCGCCCCAAGGGATCGAGCAGATCCTGGAAGCAACCGAGGAGCTGGTCGAGAATCTTTCGGATCATCCCGATACTGAACCGGCGCCCGAGAAAGCGGCGGTCGAGCCAGTCGCCCCCTCCTCCTTGGCCGAGCAAGATTTTCCGAAGCGTCCGCCACCCCCGGTCCTTAACAAAGACGAGCTGCCGCCGGGCTGGCAATCGGAGAAGCCGGTGCTCTGCATTGCTGGCCGGAGCCCGCTCGATGCGGGCGCCGCTGCGATGCTTGCCCAATTGCTCGAGAAGCACGGGCTCGGGGCACGCTTGGTCCGCGCCCATAAAGTTTCGCGTGCTGAAATCGCATCGCTGGATGTGGAGGGCGTGGCGATGGTGTGCATTTCCTATCTGGAAGTATCCGGAGCGCCCTCGCATCTCCGATACTTCCTACGACGCATCCGCTCTCGTGCGCCAAATGCTCCAATTTTGGTGGCGCTCTGGGGTCGGGGAGAAGAGGTTCGTCCCGATTCTCGATTAGCCGCCGCCATCGGCGGCGATTATTACGCCTCGACCCTGCGAGAGGCGGTTGAGCTATGCGTCCAAACGGCGCTTCGAGCAGCCGAACCAGCACGAACCGCGGTAGCGGCGGCCGAGTAATGATTACACATGTCAGGGACGGCCTGGTAGCTGATGCGGCAGCGTTCAAGTGAGGTTTAAAAGCCACTTCGCCGAATTTTTCGGGATTGCCTTACTGCAAGAGACGTCGGAGGGAAACAACCATAGAGCGCTCGCATGACTGCCGTCGATCTGGGGCCGGGCAGTACGCCGCGGAAGGCCGGAATGTCTTCGAGCATTTGCCAAGCTATCTCTACCCAGGTGTGGAGCGGATCGCTCATCGCTTAAGCAATTCCGTGACTCGCCGACTGAGCGCCTGGGCATCCACTGGCGCGCGCACTTTCACATCATTATCGAAATACACGAACACGTCCCGGGTCGGGCGCTCCGGTGCCTTTGCGCCAACTCGTTCGGCGTCGTTCGGCTCGCTACCCTGGGCCCAGGCGACCACGCGATGTGCCCAAGCCTCAATCGATTCCGCATCATAGCCGCTTGCATAGAGCTCCTCCGAGCCGTGCAGGCGGCAGTACACAAAATCCGAGGTGAGATCCATCAGCCGCGGCCATGATACGGTATCGGCGCAAACCAAACCGATGCCGTACTTGCCGAGCAAATCGATAAACGTTTGGTCGCGGAAGCTCTCGTGCCGGATCTCTATCGCATGACGCATAGGCCGGTGCGCATCGGTTTCGGTCCAGGCCCGGCCCGCCATCTTCGAATCATGCGCACGGGCCATTGCCGCCGCTCGCTCGGTATCATGCGGCAGCATCGGGAGGAATGCGGCGAACCGCTCGGCATCGAAGCGGAAATTCGGCGGAAACTGCCAAAGGATCGGCCCCAGCTTGGAACCAAGACGCAACAGCCCCGATGCAAGGAAATTCGCCAGCGGCGCCTCAACCTCACGCAGCCGCTTCAAATGGGTGATGTAACGGGGCGCCTTAACTGCGAAGATGAACTCTTCCGGTGTCTGCTCGGTCCAGCTCAGAAAGCTCTCTGGCCGCTGCAAACTGTAAAATGTCCCATTGATTTCAATTGAGTTTAAGATGCTGGCGGCGTAATTGAGCTCCTTATGATGCAGTAATTTGGGTGGGTAGAACACGCCTCGCCAAGGCGGATAGGTCCAGCCGGAAATGCCGATGCGGATATCGCCCACATTCCTCACAATGCTGCGGCAATCAGGAATTCCCGGTTG
>JAFAHH010000338.1 GCA_019237355.1 Acetobacteraceae bacterium
CCAGCCTGGCCTGCCTCACGCTTTAGCCGGCCCGAATTTACTCGCGACGATTGCAAACCGCGAGAAAAGTCAGGTCACGTTCAGCTCAACTCCCGCATTTAGGATGATCGCTTTCATTTCCCTCTGCATGCACTGTGAACGCGTGCGCGACATGGATGACCGCCTCGGTGTTGGCTTCCGGATCGGATGTAACCATTCTCCCGAACAATGCCGCTTCCAGCCCGGCGGCTAGCCGCCCTGCCTCTTTCAGCACCGTGAGGTTTTTCTTCACCTCGCCCTTGTTGAGGCGCGCGTCCAAAGCGGCCTCGGCTGCCTTGGGCGAATCAGCCGCCTCGATCGCTCCGCGAGCAAGCCGCGTCAGGTAATTGATCTCCGGCTCGCCCAGCAGCAGCGCCTGCCGGTTCTTCACTTCGAGGCTCTTATCCCCAGATAGCCGTTTGACCAACAGCACACGCGCCGCTTCGATCACGTCTGGATTGGAGTGCCGCAGCTGCAAGCTCCCCGAGCTGGCAGAGAAAAGCGTGCCACGCATGCCGCTGATGCGCGCGTAAGGCTGGAAACACGGCGATATCTTTCCGCATCGCCGCCGCGAGGACCCCGGGCAGGGTGAGCAGCGCTGGGGAGCCCTCCCGCCCGGTGGCGCAGATAAAGCTCTCTTCGAGAGAGTTCCACATTCACCTATTCCTAAAAGGTTGCCCACGTGGGCGGGGAAATGGCTGGCTTCGACTGCCTGGCCGTCGCCCGACCGGCTTCATCTCCAGCAGGCCGGAGTTTCTGGCTATTCCCCACTGTCAAACTTTCTTTTTAGCCAGCCCAAACCGATCATAATATAATGGAACTGCGCACCGCCCAGTGCGAATATGAACCCGCCTTGTCGTAGCAAGGCCCGGCTGCGCCGTGCCGAGCAGCCGCGCCCGCATGCTCGCGCCCAAGGTTGCAGAGAGCAGCAAAGCGTGACCTCCGGCCTGGAGATGCGCGTCTAGCAACGTCGCCAGTAGCCGCTCCATATACCAGTCCGAGGCATGCACTTCATCCATGACCAACAAATTGCGCAGCAAGGCCGTACCGCGCAGATGTGCGTGCTTGACCGCGATCGCCGATAGGAGCGCCTGGTCGACTGTGCCGACAGCGACCTGTGCCGCTAGAAACCGTTTCGGATGTTCGGCAGCCCAGCGCGCCTGCCGCTCGGCGCCTTCAGCCTCATCGTTCCACTCGAAACCAAAATCCGGCAACGGACGCCCCTCGCCTTCGTCTGCGCCGATTTGGCCGGGCACGGCCCGCTAACGACGGGCGGGCCATTCTTGCCGAAGACAGAATCGCGGAACCGGCGCACCCGATCAAACATTTGGGTGGCGGCAACACGGGTAGGAAGGGCGAAATAAATCCCGTCTACCAGGCCCTGCTCAAACAAATGAAGAAAGCGCCAGAGGGCGGCCTCGGTTTTGCCCGATCCCGTCTCTGCTTCCAGGACTACGCAATTGGCCGAGGGAGACATTATACTCTCTTGCAACGGCCTGGGTGCGCGCCCTTCAAAGGCCTTCTCAAAGCTGGGGTGGGCGGCCCGGAACGCCTTTCGGATCTGTTCAACTGCAAGCCCGACGGCTGCCAGCGCCTCAGCACGGGTGATCGCGGCCGTGTACGCCAATCATTCATTTCACCGACGTTGTTGTCCGGCTCAGAATTTCCGCAAGAGGCGGAACCTCCTATCATCTTCAAATCGCGTTGGCGACCACCCTGGGCCATATTAGCCCACCTCCAGACAGGCTCAACGCACGGTGGTTGCACAAACCGTCTTTAAGAAACCCGCCTACGCCAGTGCCTCGTCGCACTGGCCGCGGAAGCCGCATCGCCGGCAGCGGGCCGCTTGGCTGGCTACGGTGCGCTTCCTGGGTTGTATTCATCTGGTCGAGCAGCGCGACAACTTCTTGCCGCTGCAGCTCACCAAACGGCACCGCAACCTTGCGGTCGCGATATTTGAGCTCGCCGACGCCACGGTGCCGTCCAGCTCTTCCTTAACGATATGTCGAGCCGGCGATCACCAGCTCTTAGTGTATTGTCGAGGAAGATTCCGCGATTCTCGACCTCAAACGGATGGGGCTTCTCGATGATGGCCGGTCCCATATAGCCGGGCTCGATCTTGCCCAAACGCGCTGACACATTCGCCTTGCGGAACTAGAGCGCTGGTCTGGCCTGTGGCTGCACGGACGAGAACGGGCTTTGTTCTGCTTCTCTCGCACCTCAAGCCTCCTATTTGGGTTGATGGAAAGTTGCAGTGGGTAAAGACCGGAGCCAGGTCAACCCTGGCTCCACGTCGACCAGGGCGCGATTGCCCAGCTTGATCGCTTTCAGTTCGCCTCGGGCGAGAGCGTTATAGGTGCTGGTGCGCGACATTCCGGATATCGCGCACCACTGCGGCACGGAAGGAATTTTGGGTCTGGCATATTCAGTGCGGTCCCTCTGCATGCGATTGGACATGCAGAAGCTATGGCGACCCCAAAAACGCGATTTCTAAATAGGCAAACAGGCCGGCCCGTTTTTTCTTCGGCCCCTCGCCTTCCATTCTTCTGGGGCATACTCTCGCCGTTATTTGCGTAGCTCGTTCCGCGGGAAATGCGGGTTGAACTCCTTCGCGGCTTGCCACTCCTCCTCCTTGGTAGGTGGGTGCTCGTGGGATGAATGAGCTTGACCCAATCTTGACACCATTGCCTGTTGGCTGCGCCGGATGACCGCCTCTGAGATTTCGTCGTCGATGACGGCTTTGTCTCTCTAACTAGTTGGGCGGCGATAGCAGCCTGTTCCGTTCGGGATCGTAGGTTTCGCAGGCCCGTTTCCTGTAGCCAATGCAGGGCGTCGAACAGCCATATCTCGACCGGACACCGTTCGGGCTTTCCGGTGTCCCTGTCCTGCCAGCCTACAGTGCAGGTGACCCGGTCAAAACCTAAAGAGATCCAATTATCCACAATGGTTCGAAAGCCGTCGGGCGATTCCGGCTCCAGCAAGAAACCGCGCAGGGGGATCCCGCAGGGTCTCTGGATTACGCGATTTCTAATCGTGGACGAGCCCGGACCGTGATCCCGATTGAGAGCCCCGGTACCATATCGCGAATGAACCTGCCGAGACGGGCTTTCCCCGGGAGGGCCATGGATCGATAATTCGAAATCCCACAAGCTCGTGTCCAAATTGCAACAGAGGCGCGTTTTATCGGAAACGTGTATTATTGCATGTTGTAAGCGGCTTGTGATGTCTCCCGATGCTGGCATGCTGAGCTGGGATCACGGGGAGGGGGTAATGGACTGGAAAACGAGGGTTTCTGCTATCGGACTGGCATTAGGTCTGGTAGCAAACCATTCGGCACAAGCTAGCTTCATCCAAACAACCGATCCACGGTTCGGCCCTAACTCTGCCATCCTCGATAAGAGCACCGGCTTGGAGTGGGTCAGGTTTAACGCGTCTGCTCCCCTTTTACTGAACCCGGATTTGTCGCAGGCGAGCAACGGCGGCAACCTCGCGTCGCTCGGCTATCCGGCCCGGCCAGGGTTTGTTGTGCCGGCCACTGATCTCTTTTCAGGGCCGATCATTTGCTGCTTCCAACCTTTGCCCATGGTTCCGCCAGCGAGCTTTTTCGGCCTTTTTGGATCAACCCTCCCTGGTGCCACGAACCAGTTGATGACCCCGTTGGGCCCGCAAACCGACACCCTGCAAGGGCTGTTTCTTACTAATTTTTCCTCAGAGCCGTCCGCACCTCCTGGAGGATCTGTCGGCGCAAATAGCCAGAATAATGGCGGCACTGCCAATACGCTCTTGCCGGCAGATACGAGCCTTCCCACTAGTTCTGCTACCCCCTCTTCGCCCAGTCCCGATGCCGGCCCTCCGACTAGTGGCAATACGAGCTCCCCGACCAGTTCCGATACGAGCTCTCCAATCGAGGTCCCCCTAGCCGTGCTCGAACCGGCATCATTCGCGCTGCTCGGTAGTGGCTTATTGGGATTAGCAGTCATCACCGCCCGCAGGGGAAGGCAACCCAGAATCGCGTCAACTGAGCACCTGGCGTTAGCTCACCGGCGGTCGTGCCCTGCCGCCTGCGCTGGGTGACGCCGCCGAAGGCTAGAACCAGCAGGCGTCTGGAATTGCCCCCGAATACCCGGACAGGGTCTGGTTATTGCAATCGAACCAAGGCCAGCCGGCGTCAAGGCCTTGGCCTACTGAGATCTTATGCCGTGCTCGAGGCGGAACTTTCGGCCTACCGCATGGCAACGCCGCTCGCTCGCATGGCTTGAAGTAAGCCACGCTCCCTCGCAACCTGGCCACGCCCGGCCAAAATCCCTGCCCTTGCGCGCAACGATGCCGCCGAGTTAGGCCGGGGCGAAGAACAGGCGCTTGCTTTCAGCCGAGCAAAGAACGTTTCGTTCCTCCTCGGCCCTTAGCTCTGCCAGGAACTCGCGCGGCGAGCGATCCCAATGATTTGTCCCTTGCGCGCAACAATAGAGCCCAATGGCCGGCCATGGAGGCAATCGGCCTGGGGACCCGGCGCCTCGCCCGACTGGCTTCGGTTCGTGGGCTCGCCTGGAGAAGCGGTCGCCAGGGCGCATTTCATTCAGGAATGGGCCCGAGCGGCTGGATCTGAAGCACGATTTGTTCCGGCGCCTCGATGAAGCAGCGCCGCCGGGGTGACGGGGTCACTTTCTTCGGGGCGGCCGCTACGGCTCTCGCCGATATCCGTGACGCGACTCGGCGTCCAAGGCTCTATCAAGTCAAATGTCGCCTCGCAATACGACGGCCAAACGCAAGGTAGGCGGAAATGTTTGGGCACCGCGAATCGCCGTGCAGCTAGGCTTGCTGTTTCTGCTCGCCCCGCTTGCGCTTATCCTTCTATTCCGCTTCGTCCCCCCGCCGATTACACCACTCATGCTGATTCGGTTGCTGCAGGGCTATAGCGTGCATTATCAGTGGGTGCCTTATGACCGCATTGCGCCTGTCCTCATCGAATCGGTCATCGCATCTGAGGACAATCTGTTCTGTCGCGAAGCAGTTGGTTTCGACTTTAAAGCGCTTGTGGGACAGATTGCTGCGTTGCGAGGAGGCGAGCGACCGCGTGGCGCCAGCACAATCACGATGCAGACCGCGAAGAACCTGCTGCTCTGGCCCGGCCGTGATCCTGTCCGCAAAGTGATCGAGATCTGGCTGACGCCGCAGCTGGCGTTGCTCTGGCCGAAGCGAAGGGTGCTTGAGATTTACCTGAACGTAATCGAGTTTGGCCCTGGAGTTTATGGGGCCGAGGCGGCGGCTCTCCGGTTTTTTGGCCGACATGCATCGCAGCTGAAAAGCGACCACGCCCTGCGGCTTGCGCTGGTCCTACCGGCCCCGCTTCATCGCTCCGCGGTGCGTCCTGACCCCTATTTGCGCGAGCGCACCGAGGTAATCCGTAGCCGCATCAACCAGCTCGGCCCCCTTCTCGACTGCACCCGCTAATCCCGGGGAAGGCGTTCGACGGACCTTACACCAACACTCTTTTATCAGAGCTTAAGCGCCAATCGCGGATCCCACCGGATCTGGCCGGGTGACGCCGATTAGCGAAGCGGCTCCACGCCTGGGAGGACAAACGGCCCTCAGCCGGACTGAGGAACAACTCGGAAGACGCCGGCGCAGTTGCGAATGAGGTAACCGGGACTTTACCTTTCGCTGGAGATCCCAAAAGGCTCACCTCATGCCTGTGATGAGTGGTCACTTTTTCCTGGAGAGGCTGTCGGTCATGCTTCACTCTATCAGTGATCGTTCTGATGCCTTCGAGTAGACCGCAAATGTCTTTGATTGCCGCATTTGTTGCTGTGTGTGATACAATTTCAGCAATGCGTCGCCTCGTCCCGAGATTCCTGCTTCTTTTTGCCTCGATAGCGCATGGGCATGGCGCTTGCCGTATCGAGCGCAAAACAGAAGTTCCTGTGCGGATCGTGCAAAATTACGCCCTCGTCGAACTTGCCGTTAATGGCAGGACGGCGACCTTCCTGCTCGACACCGGTGCCGAACGCACTGTTTTCGCCAATACAGCCATTGAAGAACTCGGGCTCGCGCGCGATGAATGGGTGAGCTCAAGCATCCGCGGCATGGGGGGCGTAATCGAGAGGACCGCGAATGTCGTGCTGCGATCGTTCGACATTGGCGGTCTTCCCCTGCGCCGCCGCAGCGTTAACCCGGTGCTCAGTTTCGCCGTTGCGCCGCTGCCCTGGCATGAAATCGGGGGCCGGACGATCTCCGGAGTCCTGGGCGCGGACTATCTCTCGGTGTTCGACCTCGATCTCGATCTACCCGGGGGCAAGCTCACCCTCTACGACACGATTGGCTGCATGCGAGAGCAGATCCCGTGGGAACCGGCAAACTCACCGGTGTTGCTGGAGCATCCAAAGCCCTACGTCATCTTGGCGCCGGTACAGATCTTGGGCCGGACGCTGCATGCGCAGCTTGATACCGGCGCCTCGTTTTCTTTCGTCAGCTGGAAAGGCGCGGCTCAGCTAAGCATTACACCTACGATGTTGGCGCAGACTCCGGAACTGAGCGCGCGCGGGATCGGCCGGCAGGGCGTGGCGATGCGCAGCCGATCCTTCGAACTATTGCGCCTCGGTCCCGTCGAGTATCATGATGTCCGGATGTTGTTTGGTTCCCCGGCCGGGGGCTTCCCGTTCGAGATGCTGCTCGGCATGGACCTGCTTCGCAGCCAGCACATCTTTATCTCTTATGCAACTAATCGTCTCTTAATCGCGACCAATGCGAAGGCCGACTAGCCTAGAGCGTTTTCCACTCACGTGTAACCGCTCTAGGAGTCGTTTTTAGAGCAGATTCACGCGATGGGATCACCTGCGGCGATCCCACTTGATCGCGATCTGCTCTAGAGCGGCAGACCTTAGGTGATGTCACCCCGCTCTAATTTTGGTTTCAGAGCGCGATTCAGGCTTTCCGACGATTGGGACCCCAATTCGGGCCCCCATTTTGCGCGCAAAATGGGACCCGGTGCGCGCGAATTGGGAACCCGAGTCCGCCTCAAGCCATCGCGCTCTAGAGTCACTAGTCTACTCCCTCCTTGGGCGTGTGGATTTCGGTGCAGGTAGCCCAAACTCGTTGGCCTGAGTCGAAGGAGACATGATCCTAAATCCGGCAGTTGGGGGCTTGCACAGCCCGGCCGAATCGGCGGAAAGCGCAGGAATGAAAGCGGATCTCACTGCCTTGCCGGCTCACCCTGCGGGTGAGCAACCTTCAGTAGAAGAATGGTCAGCGGTCGCTGACACCTTCGGCGGCCGGGTGCATGTCGAATGGGATGCCGACGAACCAGTTACGCCGCTTGGCCAATTGCCGTTCTTCATTGAGTATCTCAAACAGGGTGGTCTGTTCGACGGCTGGGTGGCGGATTGTCCGCTATCGTTTTCTAGCCCGAATGCGCCGCGCAAGCGCGATGTGCTCGGCACGCTGCTGCTA
>JAFAHH010000401.1 GCA_019237355.1 Acetobacteraceae bacterium
ATCGATCCCGATATTTCCGAAGATATTGTGTGGGTCGTTCATACCAGCGCCGATCCCGATTCGATCGTCGGCTCCGTCGCCCGCTTCCGGTCAGGCGACGACCGTTTCGTGGCTCGCATTCTCGAACCGAGCACTGCCCGCTTTGAATTGACCTTTCCGCCGCCGCCGCGGGCGTTTCCGATTACCGACTCGCGGAAAATGCATGGCCATCCTTTGCCCGGCGAAGCCGGTTGGATCAGCGAATTGCCGCGTCGCGACGACGACGAAAGGCGGGCGGCGGGCCCGCTGATCAAACGTCTGGAAATCGCCTGGCCCAGAGGCGCGCGACGCCTGAGTGTGTTGCTGCTGCCTGATTGCGACGACGTCGAGCAGACATGGCCGGTTGCTCCGCTGGACCAGTGGCTCGCAAAGCGTACGAACCGATCCGTCCAATATCCTGAACCTTTGCACCTTACTCGGGGGTTCCGCGTTCTCAAACGGAGCTCTCCAACGGCACTGTCGCCCCTCAGGAGCGGCACATTTGGGACCTACTCACAGAAGAGGATCGAGCATGCCTGAATTATCGCCTACCAACGCAGGCTACGGAGACGGGCTCACAGGCTCCCGTCGACGGATTCTTCTCCTCACACTGACGATGACATCATCGCTCGGAATGGTGGCTTCGACGATCTACGTTCCGTCAATACCGGCAATCGCAAGTGCATTCGAGACCTCTATTCCGCGGGTGCAGCTTAGCTTTGTCGGATACCTGCTGGCCTTTGCTGCGAGCATGCTCGTGCTGGGCCCGTTATCAGATCGATACGGGCGTCGCCGAACAATTTTATTCGGTCTCGGGGTGAGCGCGCTCAGCAGCGTTGCCTGCACACTAAGCCCAACCGTCGAATTCCTGATCGGCGCAAGGGTCGTTCAGGGGATCGGAGCCTGCGCCGGGCTAGTCGTTGGGCGCGCGGTCACCCGCGAGCTGTGGGGTCGCGAGGCCGCCGCACAAGTCATCGCCGGGCGGGCAATTGCCGCCACCTTGATGCAGGCTTTTGCGCCAGTGGTGGGCGGATATCTGCAGGGATGGTTCGGGTGGCGCAGCAACTTCGCGTTCATTGCGGTTCTCGCCGGCATGGCGATGGTGCTGGTGCTTCGATATATACCTGGAGAGCGGCAGCAGGTGCTCTCTGGTCTGCCTTTGCGGGGGATATTGGAAAGCTATCAGACCTTGATCAAAACCCCACGCTTCATGTCGTACGCCTTCACAGCTGCCGGATCACACGCGGGGTTTCACATCTTTGCCGCCGGCGCTCCCGCCGTGTTGATTGTCGGTTTTGGGGTTCGTCCTGAAGAATACGGTTTTTATGCATCGCTCCCGCCATTCGGGTTCCTGGTGGGAAGCTTTCTCTCGAACCGCCTGACGCAACGGCTCGGGATTGATGGACTGATCGCGATCGGTAGCATGGTCGTGATCCCGGCGGGCGCGATTATGGTCGTTTTGGCATTGCTGGGCATTGCCAGCCCCTACGCCGTGATCGGGCCGATGATTCTGATCTGCTGCAGCAGCGGTCTGATCACGCCCAATGCAACCGCCGGCAGCCTCGGGGTCAAGGCCGGAATAGTCGGCACGGCCTCAGGCCTCGGAAGCTTCATGCAAATGACCGGTGCCGCAGGTGCGACCGCTGCTCTTTCGCTTGGACCGAGCGGGAGCCCATTAATGTTGGCCGGCGTCATTGCTTTGGCTGGGCTGTTCGCGGTGACTGCCTTTGGGTCGCTGATACAGTTCGAACAGCGGCCGCTTCGAACCGCAGCCAATGCCCTGGCGTAGTTGCAGCTGGCGGATCACCAGATGGCAAGGCCTCCTTTGGGCTGGACGTCGCAGCGCGCGATAATGAGCTGCTTCCCAAACACGGCTGCGTTCTACCGGGCTGTGCAGGCGGAAACTAGGCCTGTCGAGGTTCGACTCAACAACGATGAGGCTCGTGGCCGCGATACTTCATGCCTGCGCCAAGCGCTGCGTGAGCTGCGCTGGCGGCTTGAATACACCGCCGACCTTGCCCTTGTCCGAGCAGCCGG
>JAFAHH010000411.1 GCA_019237355.1 Acetobacteraceae bacterium
CCGGCTGCTCGCCCGTAGTGTTGCTCTCATTTACAACTGGTGGAGCTTGTTTGTGCGCCTGGCCGATCCGGAGCATCATCGCGAGGCGATCACCAGCCGGCCATTACTGTTGCAGGCCATTGCCCGGCAGACGCGCCATGCTGGGCAGACCAAGCTGACGGTCAGCAGCACGCATGGTGAGCAGCATAAGGCGCGGCACGCCTATTTGCGCATCGCCCGCTTCTTTGCTGGGTTACGAGAAAAAGCCGAGCAGTTGGATCCGGTGCAGCGCTGGTATCACATTCTCAGCGAGGCGCTCCGCAGGTTCCTGAAAGGTCGCCAGCTGGTCCCGCCAGCACGCCTTGAGCCGGCCTGAATTGCTCGCCACGATTGCAAACCCGCCAAAAATGCGGGCCACATTCAGGCTCAACTCTCGCATTTAGGATGAAAACTCCCGGCATGGGAGGCGCGAACAGCCTCAAACAATCGCATAAGTTTTGCTCACACCAAGCCGGGAGCTGCGCTGTTTCAGTCTTTCAGCAAACTGCTAGAGCGGTTCCACGTGAGTGGAAACCGCTCTAGTCCAGAGCGCGATGGCTTGAGGCAGTATCGTCGGAAAGCCTGAATCGCGCTCTCAAAGCCAAAAATCCTAGAGCGGGATGACCTCACCTAAGATCATCCCGCTCTAATCCTGATAGACCCGGTCCGGGCGCCGTATGCTCCTTACTGATGCGATTACAGCCGGCTTGTGAAGTGCGGAGCCCCGGCCAGAAAGCGATGGATTGGTCATGAAATAGTCGTGGGCAGAAAATAAATTGCGTCCCTGAGGCACCCGCCGCCAGGCGCCGTCTGGATGCAGTTCCCAGGATTGAATTGTGTCTTTCAGGTTCACCACCATTATCTGGTCCAGCACCTGGGCATGCACTGTGTGATTATAGACCGGCACAAGGGTTTCAACCCGCCAATCCATGTTGCGCGCCATCCAGTCGGCGGAGCTGATGAACACCAGCGCGTCGCGATGCGGCAGCTTATGGCCATTGCCAAATACACAAATGCGGCTATGCTCGAGAAACCGGCCAACGATAGACTTGATCCGGATCGTCTCCGACAACCCAGGAACGCCCGGGCGCAAGCAGCAGATCCCCCGAATCACTCCAAGGACGCGGACGCCGGCGCGAGAAGCGTCATAGAGACGATCAATCAGCTTTTCATCGACCAGGCTGTTGAGCTTCAGCCAGATATCGGCTGGCTTTCCAGCGCGTGCATTGGCGATTTCGTTCTCGATAAGCTCATCGAGACGCTCGCGCATCGTGAGCGGGCTGAAGGCGATCGCATCCATTTTCTCCGGCCGGGCATAGCCGGTCATGTAATTAAAAAGCCGGGCAGCATCACGGGTAAGATCGGGATCAGAGGTAAAGAAGCTCAGATCCGTGTAAATGCGCGCAGTGATCGGGTGGTAATTGCCGGTCCCGAAATGGGCGTAAGACCGCACCGCGCCGCCCTCGCGGCGGACAACGAGCGATAGCTTCGCATGTGTCTTCAAGGCCGCGAAGCCGAACACGACTTGCACCCCTGCCGCTTCAAGGCTGCGGGCAAGCCGGATATTCGCCTCCTCATCGAATCGCGCCCGCAACTCGATCATGGCAGTCACTGACTTGCCCGATTCAGCCGCCTCGACCAGGGCCTTGACGATCGGGCTATCCCGGCTGGTCCGATACAAGGTTTGCTTCACCGCCATCACGGCGGGATCCTGTGCGGCTTGACGCAGGAACTGCACCACCACGTCGAAGCTTTCGAACGGATGGTGGACAATGATATCTTTGGCGCGAATTGCCGCGAAGCAGTCACCGCCGAAGTCTCGGATGCGCTCTGGAAAACGCGGCGCATAAGGCGGAAAGAGCAAGTCCGGCCGGTCATCGATGATGAGCTGCTTTAGGTCGACAACCCCCAATATCCCGTCATGGATATGAATTTCCTGAGGTGTCGCATCCAGCTCATCGGCTACGAGCTCGCGCAGATCCTCCGGCATGTCGGCGGATAAGGTAAGGTGGATTACCACACCCCGGCGCCGGCGCTTAAGCGCCGTTTCGTATGATCGGACCAGATCCTCCGCTTCCTCAGCGAACTCCACGTCGGTATCGCGGATGAGGCGGAACATGCCGCGGCCGGTAATCCGGAACCCGGGGAAAAGCCGGTCGAGAAACAGCGTAATCACGTCTTCGAGCATAACAAAGCGCGTCGGCTCACCCGGAGAGGGCGGCAACCGGACGAAACGCTCGACCTGCGCGGGAAGCGGGAGCAGCGCTCGCATCATCTGCCCGTCTTGGGCGCGAAGCAGGCGCAACACGATGACCAGCCCCATATTCGGAATGAATGGGAATGGATGCGCCGGATCGATCGCCAGCGGCGTGAGCACGGGGAAAACGCGTTCCATGAACCATGCCCCGAGCCGTCGCACATCTTCAGAAGAGAGCGCGCCGGCGTCACAAACCGCGATGCCTGCTGGTAGAAGCCGCTCGCGCAGATCGCGCCAGACCCGCTGCTGGTCAGCCAGCAGCGCTTCGGCCCGAACCTTGATGTCCGCGAGTTGCTGCGCCGGGCTTCGTCCGTCGGGCGACAGGGCGGTCACCCCAGCCTTGGCCTGCCCTATCAGGCCAGCGACCCGCACCGAATAGAATTCGTCCAGATTCGACGCACTGATCGAGAGAAAGCGCACCCGTTCGAGCAACGGATCGCGCGGGTTCTCGGCCTCTTCTACAACTCTATGGTTGAAGTCGAGCCACGAAAGCTCACGATTGATGAAACGGCTCGGGCTATCCGGCGTGATCGCCGAAGGCTCGGAGACGGAGGCTTGCAGGCTGGCAACGCTTGCTGCTTCGGAGAGAGCCGGTTTGTTCATGGTCACAACTTTATATGATGGGTGTGTAATGGCACCCTTTTTGGCGTTCCGGAAGTCGTGAGGCAGGTTCGGTCCCACGAGTCAGGGCTCGAGGCAGCTGGCCTCAACGCGACAGAATCGGGTGACCCGCCGATTTTGAATTGGCATACGCCTGGCCCCGGCAGCGGGCGACTCGATTGAGCAATTGGGCCAATGTAAACGGCTTGGGCATGATTTCGAACTCTCGGGCCGAGTCCCGGTGCTGCCGAGCGACCTCCTCGCCATCGCCCGATGTGAGCACGATGCACAGTGATGGCCGCAGCCGGCGCGCCTCGCGGGCGATCCCCACGCCGTCGATGGTGCCCGGGACCATTATGTCGGAAATCAGCAAATCGATATGTCCGATAGAGTGAAGCACCTTGAGCGCCTGCTCGTCATGGCGCGCGAGCAAGACACGACAGCCCGCTTCGGAAAGGCTCGTTTCGACCGGTTGGCTAATGTC
>JAFAHH010000919.1 GCA_019237355.1 Acetobacteraceae bacterium
GGCGCAGTGGAGGGTGACCCGGCCGTATCCCGTGCAACATCGCTGATGGACTATATCTTTCGCCACCTCGCCGCCAATTATCTGCAAGGTTATGAGATCCCTGACGCTGAACCCGAGCAGGAGTATACGGGCGCGGCCGCCGGCCGCGAGCAGCCGCCTATGCTCCCTTTTGATTTGCCGGCCAACTCGCGAGGGCCCCATGGCAGGCGCAGGCTGCGCTTGGTGTCCAACGGCTAGAGCGGTTCCCACTCACGTGGAGCCCCTCTAGGTCTGTTTTGCGAGCAGGATCGGTGCGCAGCGCCGGCCTTTCCGTGACCTACGCCGTGAGCGTCTCGGTTTTGGAGGCACCGAGCAGTCTGTGCGTCATCATGTCCCGTCCTCCTTTGGAGTCGGCCGGACGCCATCGCGAACCCCATTTGGCGTGAACGGCTGGCGCTTACAGTTGCGCAGCGAGGATTCCGGTCCTGCCACCTCAGCTGAGCCGAGTGGCGCCGATAATCCGCCCATCCGGTGCTTGGAGGATTGCCGCAAACTGTTCGCCCGGTACTCAACCCATCGAACCTAGTCCTCCCAAGAGCCGCTCGGATAGTCTTTCATGATGTAAAGCGCCGCGACGTGTTTCGGGTTACGGGAGCCGAGCGGTCGGGCACCGGCACCCTCCAGCACGTCCCGTCGCGGCGCCGGGCTGCGCGCGAGAAGCGGCGCTCAGGACCCGCTGAACCAGTTATAGCCTTTATCCTCCCAGTACCCGCCCGGGTAGTCATTGGTGACGAAAAGGGCAGCGATATATTTCGGGTTCTTGAAGCCGAGCTTCGTCGGCACCCGAAGTTTCAGCGGCGAGCCATATTTTGGCGGTAGCGGCGCTTCCCGGTAGTCCAGAGCAAGAATGGTCTGAGGGTGCAACGCGGTGGCCATGTCAATGCTGGAGTAGTAGTCGTCAAAGCATCGGAAGCCCACGTACCGCGCGCGCGTATCGGCTCCCACGCGCTCGAGGAATGTACGGAACGGTACGCCCCGCCACTTTCCAATGGCGCTCCACCCTTCGACGCACACATGCCGCGTGATCTGGCTCACTTGGGGGAGGGTGCGAAGTTGCTCCACCGACCAGGGCCGTTTTTCGGCAATGCGGCCCGAGAGCTCCAATCGCCAAGCGTTCGTATCAACGGTCCGCACCTCCGCCTCGCTGTAATAGGCGTTGAACGGGAACGGATCGGTAATGGCGCTTTCGGTATAGGTCGGGGCCAGGCGATTGGGGTTGAACAGAGCCGCCTGCACCCGGTCGTTCCAGCGCGACATGGCCCAGAGTACGCGATCGACAGCGTCGCCGTCCTGCAGATTGCATCCGGTGAGCAAGGTCAGCGCGCCGACCGAGAGGCCGTGGCGAAGAAGCAGGCGGCGCTGCAGCCGGGCAAGTCCTTGGCCATAATCGGCAGCGCTGGGCTTACTGGGTCCGGGCGGGCTCATAGGCGTACCTCCGTTGCGTGCTGATGACCGGGGCGGCCCGTAATCATCGAGAGCAGCGTTCTCGGCACGAGGACGACCAAGGCCAGATGGATAATGATGAACCCGGCGATGCCAGCCATCGCCAAAAAGTGCACGAGGCGGGCCGTATCATAGCCGCCGAGCAAGGCCGTTAGCGGCGCGAACTGCACCGGTTTCCAAATCGCGAGCCCCGAGAGGACGGCGGTCGCGCCGAGCAGGAGCACGGCGATATAGAGCAGCCTTTGAACAGCGTTGTAGGCGCCGGCCCGATGCTCTAGCCGCAACGCCAGGGCCGCGCTGAAGTCTTGCCAGAGCTGGACCCGCGTGAGCGGCAGAAGGGTCCGGCGGAAATAGCCAGAGAGAAAGCCGTAAGCGACGTAGACGAGCCCGTTGGCGACCAGCAGCCACATGGCCGCGAAGTGCCAGGCCAATGCGCCGGCGAGCCAGCCTCCGAGCGTGGCCCATGGCGGGAAGATAAACGGAAAGAGTGGCGAGGCATTGTAGATCCGCCAGCCGCTCAGGATCATGCAGATCATGGCGAACGCATTCACCCAATGCGTGATCCGCACGACCAATGGGCGGGTGTTGGCGGCTCGCTTCGGGACGGGCAACACGCGATTGATAGACACCATAACGCCACTTTCCATCCTTTTAATCAGAAGCGTTTCGGCAAAATTCGCGCCGCATCGGCGCCGCCTTGCCTAGATCATGCCGATGTGGACCGATCCTTTGAAATGCCGTTCAAGCATCGAGCCGATGCGCGTTGGTCATCGTCGCGCGATTTCGCCGCAACCTGCGATTACGCGACCTAGGGCGGGATGACCTTTAGGTGAAGTCATCCCGCCCTAGGGTTTTTTGTTTTTCAGAGCGCGATTCAGGCTTTCCGACGATTCCGCCTCAAGCCATCCCGCTCTAAACCAGGTTTTTGATGATCAGCCGAATAGGTCGGAAACCAATTCTCAGCCCGGCAGCGCGCGTTGGGACTGTTACGCCTACGCCAGCGTTTCCACTGCGCAAGATCAACACCTCGTATTTGTCTGCGCCCAAGTCAGTCCGCCCTTTCGTGGATCACGATGCCCTGCAAAGGATTGGGCTCACATTCCCACGGTTTTTCGGCCAGCACGCGCCGGGCATGCTCGTAACCCGCTTGCCAGCGGCTCTCGATGCTGACCCGGGTGAAATCGATGTCCTTGGTGTGATCTTCCCGATCAAGCTTCGGCGACAGCAAGCGAACCAGGTGCATCGTCGTCCGGCATCCATAGCTGATGAGCTCGCGCACGGCTGCATCGTTACGCTGCTCTTCCGTCAGTCGCATCTCGAGCTGCCGAATGACGTGGCGTAGCCGATGTATTTGGTCCTGCCGGGCAATGTGACTCCTGCCTCGGCTGGCGTACTGAATATCCTTCTGACGGCTGAAAACCTCCCAGATGCTGGCAGGCTCGGCGCCGTGCGGCTGCCATATATTGACGGAAAAAATCAGCGAATCGCGCCGCGGCTTGTCGTCCAATACGGCCTCCATCGGCGTGTTGGAATAGATGCCACCGTCCCAGTACGCGTCATCGCCGATTCGCACCGCGGGAAATGCAGGCGGTAGCGCGCCCGAAGCCATGACATGCCTCACGTCCAGATCCATCTCGCGGCTATCGAAGTACCGCATTTGACCGCTGCGCACGCTCACCGCACCAACAGTCAATCGGGTTTGTTTTCGGTTGAGATAATCGAAATTAACCAGCTCTGCGAGCGTTCGCCTTAGCGGCTCGGTGGTGTACAACGCGGCATGCTCGAGTCCAACCGGAAGATACATACTCCAAGAAGCTGCAGGATTAGGCTCGAAGAAACCGGGAACACCCTGCATGACGGTATCGAAATTGGCCAGCGCGCTCCCGAATAGGGATGCGAACCATAATCCACCGTAAGCCCGCCTATTCGCGATCCGGCCCCAAAATTCCTTCAGCTTGCCCAGCCGATCCTCGATGGCGTTGCCAGCTATCAGCGCCCCATTGATTGCGCCAATGGAAGTCCCAATGACCCAGTCCGGGACGATGCCGCCTTCGCAAAGACCCTGATAGACGCCCGCCTGGTAAGCACCCAGAGCGCCACCCCCTTGCAGGACGAGAACGATCTGTCCCTGCGGCTCGCCGGACCGCAAGCTCTCGGCTGCTCTGGGGCAGACCTCTGGGGTAAGGTTCGCCTCGGGCCTTTCTTCGCTTGCTGACGTAGGTGCTTGCTTATATGCGACTCGGGCCGATCCTCCATTGACGCCTTCTCGAAAAGCTTCGGTCATGACAGGCGAAAGTGTATGCGAACTCATGCAGACCTCCGTTTGAGGCGTTTGCGAATGGGGTTATCAGGCGCGTGCGCCTACCAGCCCTGGCCTGGCCTCAAGCCGCAACCCAAGCAAGGCAGCACCGGCCAGAGCCATTCCGATTCCGAGCACGCAAGCATTCCAGCCGAAGCGGTCGAAAACGATCCCCAGCAGCGCGGTCCCGGTAAGGCCGCCGGCATAATAGGCAAAGAGATACATGCCGCTTGCCGAGGCACGGTCTCCGTCCGCAGCCCGGCCAACAACGCCCGTCGCGACCGCCTGTCCCAAGAATGTGCCCACGCCCATCAGCACGAGGCCCGCGAGAATGACTGGCAAGGAACGGGGAACCAGCAAGGGCAAGCCAGCGCCCGCAAGTAGCAGTCCACCCAAGAGCGCAAGCTGAACCCCAACCCGCTCCACCACCCGGCCAGCGAGCGGCGTCGTGAAGATCGACGGCAGGAACACGAGATAGACGAGGCCAAGCGTCATCGGGCCGACCAACAGCGGCGGCCGGACGAGGACGAAATTGACGAAGGAGAACGTCCCGAGAAAGGCGAACAGGATGCAGAAGCCGATTCCGAAAGCGGCGCGCAGGACCGGATTGGCCAAATGCTGGGCCCAAACGGTCAGCGCGGAGTGTCGGCTCGTTCCCATTGTCGCCGGCAGCACGCTGCGATTGAGGGTGATTGAGACGAGCAGCGCGCCCGACATATTAAGCAACGCGAACAGCGCAAAATTGAACCCCAGTCCGAAATGGTCTGCCGCCGCCGCGGATAACAGGCGGCCGATCAAGTTGCTCGCCACATTGCCGGTGATGTAAGCCGCGAAGGCGCCGGAGGCTGCTTTCGCCGAGCATTGCTCGCCGAGATACGCGAGCGTCAGGGTAAAGGCGGCCGCCATGAAGACGCCCTGCAGAACCCGGAGCGTCGCGAACACCCCCAGGCTGGGCATGGTGGCGAGTAGGGCGGTTGGCGCCGATAGAAGCAGAAGGCTCAGCATGACGCCCCGGCGGCGGTCGATCCGGTGGGCAAACAAAGTCACCCCAAGACCGGCAAAGGCCATGCCAAACGTGCTTGCATTGACGGCGACCGCCATTGTCGCCGAGCTCACGCCGTAGTTCCGCGCAAGCGACGGCAAGATGGCCTGGGTTGCAAACAAGTCGACAACGGTTAGGAATGCAATCAGCCCTATCAGCGAATTCCGCCGCAAGATTTTCGCCGCCGGCTCCTGGGCTGGGATAGCGCCGGCGAGGCTCTTCACCTGCATCATCGCTCGTCTCTCCTGAAACCGCGGACCCACGGTGATGCCCATTGCGAAATGGGCGACACCACCCTCGCCTTACATCATGTGAGGATTGTCTTTTGTCGGGAACAAATCCGCCGACAGCAGCACCACGGTTTCGTTCCCAGTGTTCTTCCACCAATGTGCTGTCGCATGGGTTTCCGTCGCCGGCTCGCCAGCCTGGTGCACGATCGGCACACTGCAATTGCTGGCATACTCGGTAATTTCGCCCTGGATGATGTAGATGATCGCGGGCCGGTTGGCATGGCTATGCCAGGGCACAATCCCGCCGGGCTCGATCACAAGCCGGCGCAAGCGGAACAGACGGTCTTTTAGCCCAACGGGTTCGTTTGCCAGGTTGGTCGAAGCGATGACGGTATCGGTGACACCTTTGGCGGCAGCGACACTCTTCTTTTCGCCGGCCCCTGAGGCGACCACCTTGTCGGCCGGGCACTGACCCGCATGAGCGCTCGCCGCGCCCAATGCCAACGCGCTCGCAGCGAGAGCGGGCAAGGCGAGCCGGTGCCGCATAGGCTTAGCGATATAGCTACACATTCCACATCATCCCTTTGCTGAATGCGCGGCGCCTCGGCGCCGCAACGCGGGGATAATGATCGGGAATGAGATGGCCGGGAAATGCCGTTTAGCGATTGAGCCGATGCATAGTGGTTATCGAGCTTGCATGCCTGCTTACGCGCTCGGAGGAGAGCCGGCCCTCTTGCTGCCGGGCCAGGGGTATCGCTGCATCGCATTGGCCAGGGCGGCGACAGGCCTCGACCAGCGTCTTCCAGCCACAGTGACGAGGCACACCTCCCGCTTCACGGCCGGGTCTATCACCGGCCGGGTGACGAGGCCAGGAACCGTGGCCGAGAATTCAGGCAGAAAACAAACGCCCATTCCGGCGGCGACCATCGCTTGGATCCAGTCCTCGCGCTCGCTGCGAAACGAGCGCACAACGTCGACGCCCTGCGCCCGCAATTGCTCAGTCAGATAATCCCTGTACTCACAGTTAATTCGCTGCAAATAGGTCTGCCTATCCATCTCGGCCATGCGCACAGCATTCTTCTGGGAGAAATTGTGACCTTGCGAGCATGCAACCACGAAACTCTCCTGGTACAGGGGCTGAGCCCGCAGGGGCTCATCGAATCCCGCCGGGTGCGCCATAACGGCAACGTCCAGCTCGCCCCTGTTTAATTGCTCGCACAACCGGTTTGGGACGCCTTCCACCATCGTGAGCGCGATGCCCGGATGGTCGATGCGGAAGCGATTCAAGAAGGCAACGAAGCGCATCGGACCGATAGTACACATCACGCCGAGCGTAACCTCAGCGCCCTCGAGCCGCAGAAACCGCGCCGCTTCCTCCTTGGCCAAATTCGACCTTTGCAGAACTTCAGCGAGCTGCGGTTCCAAGAGCCGGCCCAGGTCTGTCAGATGGGTATTGCCTCGCTCCCTGGAGAACAGCAGTCCACCAAGCTCCTCTTCCATTTTCTGAATTGCCCGGGTCAACGCCGGTTGGGTAACATTGCAAAGCTGCGCGGCCCTGGTGAAATTGCGGGTCTCGCTGACCGCGAGGAAGTAACGGATCTCGTGCAGTTCCATGCTGACGGGCCCTGGCGCCTCCGGCTGCGGGGCCAGTAGGCTACACCCGATTCGCTGATGGCTGAAAACGGGTACTTGCCATGATCTTGGTACATCTGACGAGGCTCGGACGGTTCTGTCAGCGTCCGCGCCGGCAATGATAGTTTCTTGGTTACCGGATCGTAGTCCGCTCAGGCCGCTTCCAAGATCGCCAACACGGTGACAGTCCGACGGAGGTGGAGCATTCTGCGATGATTGGCGGGGAAATGCTGGTTGTGATGGGAACGGGGCCGAAGAAAGTTGCGCAGCTCGTCGTGTCTCCGGCAGAATCGAACGCCTGATCTCGGGCACTTGAAGCTACGCATGGACCGGTATCGGCCCTTGATGCGCCGGTGGTCTTGTTCCAGCCTGTTCGTCACATAACGCTGGTGCGATGGCGCACTCTGCTGCCCAGCTCGGTGCGGATAGCGCGGGGATAGCTGTCGTGGGCGTCGGTCGTGACCCGGTCAGGGCCAATGCCCGGGGCGGACTTGGCGGAACGGAACAAGGATGCGCGCAACCCGGATGGGCGATTAGGTGAGATCTCGATCCGCTGTGTAAGGAAAGCCTCGCCTTCCGCGGGCTCATGGATAGTTTCGCCGAGGCGGTCAGCGTAGGCCTTCAGCATGGTGCTCTAGAGTCTTTTGTGGAGGCCTTCCCCCTCACCCGCTTCGGCCCGGCCGGCGCAGTGGAGGGTGACCCGGCCGTATCCCGTGCAACATCGCTGATGGACTATATCTTTCGCCACCTCGCAGCCAATTATCTGCAAGGTTATGAGATCCCTGACGCTGAACCCGAGCAGGAGTATACGGGCGCGGCCGCCGGTCGCGAGCAGCCGCCTATGCTCCCTCTTGATTTGCCGGCCAACTCGCGAGGGCCCGGTGGCAGGCGTAG
>JAFAHH010000059.1 GCA_019237355.1 Acetobacteraceae bacterium
TCGGCTGAGGCATGGGGCCACTCCATCATCAGGTTGCAGCGACGATGGTGCCACTCCTCGCCGCCCGCCCCATAGCATCTACAGCCGATTTTCGGGGATTTGGCCCACGTCCTTCCTTACCGATCAATCACTTACACTGCGAAAATCACAGAACGCAGGGTCGAATCGGCCAAGTCGGGCTAATGACGATCAAGACGGCGCTGTTGGGCGTGCCGCTTCATCCTTCCTCGCCCGTGCCAGGCGGAGACCCTCGACCTCCTGCAGACGCATTCGTTCCCGAGTATCCGTCAGCCAACGCCCGCCCAGCCGCGCAAAGCGCACCCGGATCATCGCGACCGCGGGGTCTGCTAACTCACAGAGAGCGGCAACCGGTGCGGGCGGCTACTGGCCCACCGCGAGCACGCCCAGTCCGTCTCCGTGCAGAAATTCGAACGCTGGATAGCGCTCACGAAGCTCTGCCCAGAGCCCCCAGACGCCGAAATCCCTCCGCGCTCGTTGATGTCATGGAACATCACCACAGCTTGGCTGGACAGCTTCGGGAGCCAGCTCTCGAAGTCGTGGCGGACCGCCTCGTATGTGTGCAGCCCGTCGAGGTGCAACAGATCTATCGACCCGCCTTCAATTCGCTCGAGCGCATCGTCGAACGCGCATTGCAACAGTGTGGAGGCGATGCCGGAACGGTTGTCGATATCGGAAGCATGGACGTGAACGGGACGTATCGCCATCTTTTCCCAGCGTGGAGGTATAATTGGCGTCGACATGGAGCCGGGACCAGGTCTCGACATCGTCGTGCATAACCCCTATCCGTACCCATTTCGAGCCGCAGCGCCGATCTCGTAATTTCTAGTCAATCCCTTCGAACATATGGATTTTTGGCCAGTGTGGCTCGAAATGTGTAGGATCGTTCGACCAGGTGGCTTGATCTTCCTCCGCTCCTTCGCGCCGCCCCGAGTATCGTTATCCCGTTGACTGCTGGCGGCTCTCCCTGACGGCTTTCGCGCGCTCGCCAAATGGGCTGGTGTCTGTCTGCCAGAGGTGTCGACCGACTGGAGGAAGATTCAACTCCGGATAGCGCTCCGTGGGGTGATACGGTGGGAGTGTTTCGCCGATATGCTGAAACAGCCGCTGGCCGGGTTCGGCGCTTTTACCGCGGCAGTCGATCCACTTGTTTGGTACTCTGAAGGGCCGGCGGGATCATGCTACTAATCCCATCTCGCCACGGGCAACTTCTCGCGGTCGATCTCCGGCGACGGAAAGAGGTGTCGCACGGACGATCCGCTTGAATGGAGCTTTTGATTGAGTCAGACCACCGAGCAGTCGCGCACGGACGAGCCAGTTAGCTGGTTCGACAAAAGCATGTGTTCCATCCGTCGCACCAGAATAGCCACGCATGGCTTGCTTCGGCCATGCCGTCAAAGCAAGACCGAGCGCGCCGCTGCAGAACTCGTCGGAGCCTCGGGTGCGTATTCCGCTATATCAGCCGCGAGCGCTTTCGCTGTATAAGCGAGGATGTAGGCAGGTAACCCTGCGCCGCGGCGGCCCCGCGATGGGAGCCAGTGAGCGATCGAAAAGGAATCGCCTCGCGCATCCTAAGGTTTGACATTTCCTCTCGGCGCTCCAACGCCCAAATTGCGACTGACGTCATCAGGCCGAATCGACGTCGTCCTGGCCAATGCCCGTTGAGGGAGTGCGCCCTGACAAAGCGGCGCGTACCAGTGGGCCCAAGCCCCACCCGGCGATTCGTTGCCGGCCGGAAGCAACCCGAGCAGGCGTGGAGGAGACGAAATGTCTGAAGCCTTCGGATACCAGCATTACCCTCAAGATCAGCGTGGTTGCGATCGCCAGCGCCGAATCGTGTGGTTGACCGCCCAACGTCGTCCGAGGCTAGGCCGCGATCGCCTCTTCGATGAACCACACCGTCAGGCTGCCACGCTGGCGCAACGCAGCATCAGATTCGGACCAGTTCGTATCCGAAGCTGTTGCTTCGGGATGTGGTGATGGCGATTGGCATTGGCCTTAGCCGGGCGACCGGCCGGCACCAGGCACCCTCCACCCGAAATCGTCGAATATCCATCATTCCGAGCCGGGGGAAGGGGCTTTTCAAATGCGGAAAAGGCCCGTGATGACCTATTGCGTAATCGGCGGGTTGGTCGTATGAGCTGCCGGATTGGGAGGTGGGAATTCTCAAAGCTGGCGGTCTCGAGCAACAGTTGGGGCTGCTTGCTGAGATTGCTCGCTCAGTCGCAGGCGCTGAGCTGACGGCCAGGGCTGGCGGATTTTGTCGAACGAGCATGGCCCGGCGCGGGTGGAGAACGTGGCAGCAATAAGGGGGCATGGATTACACGATGTCACGAACGCGAGGAGAAGGAGCGTGACTGCGGCGTCTAAGATGCGACAGTTCTGTCCGACCCTACTGGGTATCGGAGGTGTTGCGCTTGTATTCGCCGTGGTGGCAGTGGCCACTGCACCCGGCATCTACAGTCCCGATTCCCTTGGCCAGCTACTCCAGGCTCAGCGGGGTGTCTATTCAGATGGACATCCACCGCTTATGGCCGGCCTGTGGTCCGTATTGCTACGCGTCAGCGGCACCGCAGCATCCTTGTACTGGCTCCACCTTGGTCTGCTCTCGTCCGCCTTTGGATTGTTCGCGCTTGCATTCCGACGCTCCGACTTGCCCGGCGCTGCTTGGCTGCTGCTCCCGGCCGCCTGCAGTCCTGCCATCCTTAACTTTATCGGCGTCCTTTGGAAGGATGTAGGGCTGGCTGTCAGTCTGGCGTTCTGTTTCGCCTGCATCGCGCTGTCGCGTGCTACTCGAGCGGGGCAGATCACAACGCTGCTCGTCGTGCTTGTGGTCAGCTTCTATGCAGTTGGCATCAGGTACAATGCAGCGCCCGCTTTGGTCCCGCTGCTCTGGCTCTTGTTGCTGCCCTTCTTCGGATGGCCGGGATGGCGTCGCAGCGTGGGCATGGCCACGCTCGCCATCGCCGGGACGGCTCTATTGTTGGTGGGAGGCCGTCTCGTCTCGTACCAGCTCCTGGATGCAAAGCGGATCCATCTCGAGCAGGCGATCGAGCTCTACGACCTGGCCGGCATCTCCGTTATATCGGGGGCTGACGTAATCCCGGACGAGGCCAAGAGGGCTAATTTCAGCTCGCAGGCATTGCGAGCCGCGTACAGCCCAAATTCGTCGAGCTCTTTGATTTTCCGCCCTGACCCAGCAATCTTGCCCCCGCTGCAACTTACTGAAAATCCCCAATACCTGACAATCTTTCACCGCGCCTGGGAACGCGCGATTATAAATAATCCCTGGGCCTATCTGTCCCACCGTGGCGCGGTCTTTGTGTCCCTGCTAGGATCGTTTTTTGCCACGGTCGACTATCGACAGCAATCGGCTACCTTCGAGGCCGGCGTGGTCGTACTTGGTGACCCAGCGGTCAAGAGCATCGACGTGGGACGTCCGATGTTTGGGCAACGCATCGCGGCGTCTCTCCTGATGGCTGTCATCAACTGGACCGCGAAGCATACTTACCTGTTGTTTGGGTGGGCGTGGCTGCTGGTTCTGGTTGCCACATTTGTTGCGGCAATAGTACTCCGAAAGCGGCCAATGGCGGAGGTGGCCATTGGACTCTCCGCCTCTGGCCTACTTTACTTGCTGCCATATTTCTTTGTGGCTCCCAGCGCGGATTTTAGGTATTTGTACTGGAGTATCGTCGCGGCAAACCTGAGCACCGTGATCGTGGGAGGGATTTTGGTGCACGTCACGGTAGAGTTTCCAAAATCGCGCGAATCGCAAGCTCGGAAGGAGGTTGTGCCCGAAGCTGGATGACCCGCACTGTGTATGCCGGCAATCGCCGCTGCCGGGGGGAGGGGCGATGGCACGCTTAATATGGCGGTCGCGGCCACCGTGGCCACGCGACAACCGCGCCAGCCGCGCCGTACCACAATCCGCCGCGGAGCCTCATTGATGATGCCCGATGACGCGATCGCCACGCCGATCTGGCCCGATCGCGCGGTAACCAGCTCGCATTGTAAACGCGCTCGCCGTCAGCGATCAGCGCGCGGAACAGCGAGTCCGATTCCAGTAGTGATGCCAGTCACGATTACTCCGGGCCAGCCGCGAGGCATCGAGGCTCAGTACCAATTTCCCGAGGCCGATCTCCGCGATTAGCCGTCGGAAGCCGCCGCGGCCGTCGCTTGATGTACCAAACTTCCCAAGATCGTCATCAATGACTTCAATCCGTTCCTTGGGCCAACCAAACGCAGCTAATCGATCAACTAGCTAGCCGATACTGCAGCTCCGTGCTCTCCTGATGCTGGCGGACTTGAACCGACGGTCGACTGTCGCACGTAAGTAGGCCAGCTTGGCGCGATGTGCCGTCGTTACTGAGCTTTCCAAATTGAACAGCATGTCCATCCTGAGGTCCCCACTCAGCTCGCGAACGTCAGCCGCGATCAGCACGGACCGGAGGCAGATGCGCCGTAAGCGGAGCCTAACTCCCACCTTGCATCCGGTGACAACGGTGTGATGCTCCCCTGTGTGATGTGCGGGGGATCGTGTGCCAACTAGACTAGAGCAAGTTTCGCTCAGGTTGCACCGTAGCCAGCGTGCCGCAGGTAAGCCGCGCATTCCTGGGGTGTGAATTCGCCCAGGAGCGCGCCGATCCGGCTGCCCAGCGCGTCGATCGAGCGCTCCGCGGCCTTGCGCAGCAGCGCTTTGAGTTTGGCGATAGCCTGCTCGATCGGATTGAGGTCGGGGGAATAAGGCG
>JAFAHH010000168.1 GCA_019237355.1 Acetobacteraceae bacterium
AGCTTGCACGGGGTCAATTGCGGCCCGGTGTCGATCCAGATCTGCCAGTCGATGTCCTTCTCCACGAAGGCAAGGCTATGGCACTGTTCGCCATTCACATCGGTGACGCCGAGATACAGACCGAACTGGATGTTGCCGTGCAGGACAGGTACGGATCGCTGTAGAGCAAATCCGAAAGTGGCGGCGAGAAGCCCACCTTCTGCACCACATTGTCGAGCATTGCATCTATGTCCGGCGGCGCAGCGTCGGATGCATAGAACGACGTGGCCGGATCATAGAGAGTGACCGACTTGCCGTCGTACCAGAACTGCCGGTCGCCCAGATCGCTGCTCCACTCGACATAGACGTCGCCGGGTCGTTGCAACGCAACTTCCTCGGCCGCGGAAAATTGCAGCTTCTGCCCGGACGGCACCACATGATCGAAGGCGACCTCGGCGTGGAACGTGAACTGCTCTGCCGAGCCCACGTACGCGCTCATTTGCTTAAGCAATGTTTCCGCCTGCTCCGCTATAGCGGGCGCTACGGTGTTCGCCGGCGCTTGGTGCGCGCTTGGAGCCGCGGGGGTGCTTTGGGCATCTGCGGGGTGGACGGCAATCACTGCCGAAATCGCACAGGAGACCGCGAACATCGTGGCAATACGCATTTTTTCCTCGCTCCATGCTCCGCTGGCCCTGGGCGGAAGAGCGGCAGGCTTGTCGTAATGCGCTCTGCAAAGCGGGTGATGTGGCAGGAGCTCTTTCATTCCAAACGCCCAACTTGGTCTCGCCCGAAGGTCCGACTAGGCATTAAACGGAAATATCCGGGTCCAGTCGTTTTTCATGCTGATGACCGTCCAGCCGCGATCCTTCGCTTCGTTCATGAGCGACTGGTCGAACGTGCCCACCTCAGTGTTGGGCAAACCACCCGCGGGGCCGTAGGCGTACTCCCGCACTGGGTCGTCGTGATACACCAGCATCTTAAGTCGGGCGCCGTTTCCCGCCCCAGCCCATTCCAACATCTGGCGATCGCCGGTGGAGTTGCCGAGGGAGGCAAAGGGCCGCTTGCCGATGAAAAGATCGATCCCTATCACCTTGCCGCCGAAATTGCAGTTGAAGAAGAGCTTCGGCAATCGTAGCAGCTCTGGCCTGCCGTTCTCAAATTCGTACTTAGTCGCGATACTGGATCCGACTACTTGTTCGGGGGGGATGCCATAGACACGCTGGCTGTAAACGCGTATGAAGTCTTGCCCGCCCCCGCTGACGATGTAAGTTGCGAATCCGTTGGCACGCAGATAGCTCAACACTTCGAGCATCGGCTGATACACCAGCTCGGTATAGAGCCGTTGAAACCTGGGATGCTTTGCCGTCTCCAACCATTGTCCGGCGATCTCTCCGAAGGCAGCTTGGCTCATCCCGGAGTGGGTGAGGAAGATGATCTCCGCCCAGTTTCCTTCGGTAAGATGTGCTATCGCGGCCTGATCGTTTGAGAGAATGGACTTGAATGGCTCCTGGTTCTGCCATTCGGGGTGTTGCGGTGCCAACGTATGAAGACGGTCGAGGGCGAACACGGTCTGGGTATAGAGTGGATGCTCCACCCACAGCGTGCCGTCCTGGTCGAAGGTGGCAATGCGGTCTTCCGGTGCTACGAAATCCTTGCTGGACGGAGTGGTCGTCGCACGCACGAAGTCCAAGATAGACTGCTTCGCCGTCCCGTCTTTCCATGATGGCAGCGGCTCACCCTGTGCCTGGGCATGGGTACTTGAGTATCGAGCCGCCGAGAACAACGCAACGGTTGTCGTGACGGCAGTCAGCATCGACCGGCGGCCCATCTTCTCGACTGGAGGTCCGATCCGGCTCATGTTCTCCTCCTCGCCAGGGTTCCGGACTAGTCATAGATTCGATACACCCGACCCGCCCCTTGGCGGTCGGGCCGGCAGGGACGGCATCGATCGGTTGAATCCCCTGCCGGCCCCTTTTGGCGGCCTTCAGTCCCCAGCCATGCTCATGAGGCTGATCCCGGTGATCTTGCCCTCATCAGTGAAGCCCATGAGGAAGCTCGCGGCGTCGCCGCGAGGGAAGTGGAGCTTCACCACGTGGAAGGTCTGCGTCTCGCCCTTGCGGGTGTGGATGACGTGGGCCTCGAGCGGCAGGTGGCCGAACTCGTAACGTTTGAGATAGTGCGACATCTGCTTGACCGCATGGTTGGTCAGATGCGCGTCGTACTCGGGCGCGAGCTCGCTGCGGTTGATCTCGCCCGCGCGCATGTCGGCCCACCAGCGCAGCGCCAGCGCCTCGACGGGCGAGTGCTGGCGCGCTCCCATCGGCGCGCCGGGGTGGAGTGGCTTGCCGCCGATGCGGCCGGTCAGGGGCTGGGTTGCTCGGGTGTCTTCAGTCTGGGTTGTCATTTGCGTGTCTCCGTATTCTCGATCGTTTGCGTGCCCTTCTCGCGCGGGCTCACCCCCGGCCCCTCTCCCTCTGGGAGAGGGGAGCGGCGGTCAGCCGC
>JAFAHH010000368.1 GCA_019237355.1 Acetobacteraceae bacterium
ATCTCGATCAGCTTGGTCGGGTCGCTATCGAGGTCCACCATGTTGCCCGCCTCGCGCGCCGCCATGGTGCCGGTATTCATGGCCACACCGACATCGGCCTGGGCCAGAGCCGGGGCATCATTAGTGCCATCACCGCACATGGCGACCAGCTTGCCTTGCGCTTGCTCCTGCCGGATCAGTTTCAGCTTCGCCTCTGGTGTCGCTTGCGCCAGGAAATCATCTACACCAGCCTCGGCCGCGATCGCCGCAGCGGTGAGCGGGTTATCGCCGGTAATCATCACCGTGCGGATGCCCATGCGCCGCATCTCGGCGAAGCGCTCGCGGATGCCACCCTTGACGATATCCTTGAGATGAATCACCCCGAGCAGCCGGTCATTCTTTGCTACCGCGAGCGGCGTGCCACCGGCCTTGGCGATCTCGTCGGCTTTGAGGTTCAGCTCGCGAACAGCCGCGTCTGTGACAATCGGATGCGTGAGCGCTGCAAGCTGCCCATTGGAGCTGCGTGCGAGCTCGTCCTGATGTGTTCTCACGTAGGCTAGGACGGCATCAACAGCTCCCTTGCGGATCGAAAGGTCCTCGCAATCGATGCCGCTGATCCGGGTCTGCGCCGAGAACGGGACAAATTGCGCATGCATTGTCGCCATTTCCCGGCCGCGAATGCCATATTTCGCTTTCGCGAGCACCACGATGGAGCGCCCTTCCGGCGTTTCGTCGGCAAGCGAGGCGAGCTGGGCGGCATCTGCCAACTCCTCCGCGCTAACCCCAGTCAGGGGGATGAACTCCGATGCCTGCCGGTTGCCCAAGGTGATCGTGCCCGTTTTATCGAGAAGCAGCGTGTCCACATCGCCCGCGGCTTCTACGGCCCGCCCAGACATCGCCAGCACGTTGAACCGTACCAGCCGGTCCATTCCCGCAATTCCAATCGCGGAAAGGAGCGCACCGATGGTGGTTGGGATAAGTGTAACGAACAGCGCCACCAGGATGACGACCGAGATCACACCCCCAGCATAGGTTGCAAAGCTGGGGATGGTGGCGACAGCGAATACGAAAATAATCGTCATCCCGGCGAGCAGGATGTTCAGCGCGATCTCGTTCGGCGTTTTCTGCCGCTGTGCGCCTTCGACCAGGGCGATCATACGGTCGAGGAAGGTCGAGCCCTGGGCCGCAGTAATCCGCACCTTGATCCAGTCGGACAACACGCGGGTGCCGCCGGTAACCGCTGAGCGGTCGCCGCCGCTTTCGCGAATCACTGGCGCCGATTCCCCGGTAATGGCCGATTCGTCAACGGAGGCGATGCCCTCCACCACCTCGCCATCGCTTGGGATCAAGTCACCGGCCTCGACCAGCACGAAGTCACCCGGCTGCAAGTCGGGCGCTGGGACCGGCTCATAGAGCCCGGTGCTCTCGTAAAGGCCGTTACTGCCCGGAAGCAGCCGCTTGGCCATTGTTTCCGTTCGCGCCCGGCGTAACGTCGCCGCCTGCGCCTTGCCGCGCCCCTCGGCGACGGCTTCGGCGAAATTGGCGAACAGAACCGTGATCCAAAGCCAAATGATGATTTGCAGAACGAAACCGGAAAAGGTCCCGTGCTTGACGATGTCGCGCAGGAACAGCACCGTCGTCAGCGCCGCCACGACCTCGACCACGAACATCACCGGATTGCGAGCCATCGTGCGCGGATCGAGCTTCCGGAACGACGCCCAGACCGCCGGCTTCAGGATCGCCGGATCCAGCATTGTTGCGGCCGCAGTGCGTTGCATCGTTTTTGCCATGAGATCACCTGGATTCAGTAGAGCGTGCCGGACTGCATCGCGAGATGTTCGACCACCGGGCCGAGCGAGACGGCCGGGAAGTAGGTTAGCCCGCCGACGATCAGAATCACTCCCGTCAGCAAGCCAACGAATAGGCCGCCATTAGTTGGAAATGTTCCCGCCGAAGGCGGCACAATCTTCTTTCCCACCAGCGACCCAGCCATCGCGAGCATAGGCACAATCATCAAGAATCGCCCGATGAACATCGCGAGACCGAGGGTGGTGTTATAGAAAGGCGTGTTGGCGCTAAGCCCGGCGAAGGCGCTGCCGTTATTGCCTGTGGCTGAAGTGTAGGCATAGAGCGCTTCGCTGAACCCGTGCGGCCCAGCATTGGCGAGGCCCGCCAACCCCGCCTTGACCACCACCGCGATCGCCGTGAAGCCAAGAATCGACAGGGGCAGGATCAGAATAGCCAGCATGGCCATTTTGACCTCTTTTGCCTCGATCTTCTTGCCGAGATATTCCGGCGTACGTCCCACCATCAGCCCGGCGATGAACACCGCCACAACGGCGAACAGCAGCATGCCGTACAGGCCGGACCCGACGCCGCCGAAAATGATTTCACCGAGCATGATATTGATCATCGGAACCATGCCCGCGAGCGGCAGCAAGCTGTCATGCATATTGTTGACGGCGCCGCAGGAAGCGTCGGTTGTCGTGGTCGTGAAGATTGCCGAATTGGCGATGCCGAAGCGCACCTCCTTGCCTTCCATATTTCCGCCCGATTGTAGGGCGCTCGCAGCTTGGTCGATGTGCAGCGGTGCGAACGCCGGGTTTCCGGCGGACTCGGCCCAGTAACCGGAGGCAACACCCGCAAAGCAGAGGATGGCCATGACCGCGTAAATCGCCCAGCCCTGGCGCTGGTCGCCGACCATGCGGCCGAATACGTTGGTTAGCGCCGCACCAATGGCGAGCATCAGCAGCATCTGCAGCAGGTTGGTGAGGGCCGTGGGGTTCTCGTAAGGATGCGCGGAGTTGGCATTGAAGAAGCCGCCGCCATTGGTGCCCAGAATCTTGATCACCTCTTGGGATGCGACCGGCCCTTGCGCAATCAATTGCTTGCCACCCTCGAGGGTCGCGACATCCGTGTAGGCATTGAGGTTCTGCGGCACGCCCTGCCAGACGAAGATGAGGGCGAATACCACCGAGATCGGCAGCAGCACGTACAGGGTGCAACGGGTCAGATCGACCCAGAAATTGCCTACGGTTTGTGCTGATCGCCGGGCGAATCCACGAATGAGGGCAATTGCCAAAGCAATGCCGGTGGCCGCCGAGACAAAGTTGTGCACGGTCAGCCCGGCCATTTGCACGAGGTAGCTCATCGTGGTTTCCGGCGTGTAGGACTGCCAGTTCGTATTGGTGACGAAGCTGACCGAGGTGTTGAAAGAGAGATCCGGGCTGACCGCGCCAAGCTTCTGGGGATTGAACGGCAGCAACGCCTGGAGTCGCTGCAGGCCATAGAGGACGATAAATCCGGCCAGACTGAACAACAGCATGGCGACGGCGTAGGTCACCCAATGCTGTTCTTGACGCTCATCGACCCCACAAATCCGGTAGATGCCGCGCTCGATGGGGCCGAGGACCGGGGAGAGAAATACGCGCTTTCCCTCAAACACGCGCGTCATGTATCCGCCGAGCGGCTGGACGATCAGGGTCAGCAATACTCCGTAGAGGACAATCTGCACCCATCCGTTGAGAGTCATTGGTTTGGTCCTCAGAAGCGCTCTGGACGGAGCAAGGCAAACACGAGGTATGCGAGCACGCCGATCGTGACGGCTGCGCCAAGGATGTAATCGAGGGTCATGGTTTGTGCCTTACAGCCGATCGCAGGCATCGGCGTAGAGGATACAGCCGCACAGGAAGGCAGCGCCTATGAGGATGTACATTACATCGAGCATGAAAGCCCTCCTCGCTCTTACGTGGACCGGCCCGCGGCGGCCAAAGCCCCTGGCTCTGACCAGGTACAGGCTGCCGCCAGCACGACAGCCGGATGGGCGTAATCTCGGCCCACGTATATATATTTTCGATTGGGCTCAGAGCGCCAAAAAATATAAAAGGCGTATAATCCGCGCCGAGTCCGATCCCCCGCAAGTTGGCTGCTAACTTGTGCCGCCCATTATATCTTCTTCTTAGCCAATTACTGGCGAACCATCGGGCGACGCTTGACTTCCGTCAATCGCCTCTTGACGAGCCTGTTGCTCGGTTCGAGGTCGAGCATTCGGGTTAGCCGGCTTTCATTACATCCAAAATGGTGATGGTGCGATTGGGCTTGTACAGTCGTGGCCCATCCGGTCAGGCCCATGAAGGCCCCTTTAATGCGGCATTCGCTTACATAAAACGATCGCCGACGCCTCTCTCGGTTAAGATGTGTAGGGGCGTGCGCGATCTGTCTCGAGCTTGTGCCTGAGGTCGTGGATAGCTTCCGTAAATACTTTATTTGATCCGTACGGTGCGCGGGCCACACCGCCACAAAATCTGTTTCTGAGTAAGAACCTTACCTGCATTCTCGGCAAGGAGCCTCAAGATTTCATCCACTGCTTGAACGGAAGGCGTACAGCTTGGCCGTTCACGTAAACGCGGGTCGGCGAGTGCAGTCGCATCACATCAATTCGGCTTCAGCAAGGGCAGCGTGGCCGCCAGCGCCGGGATGATCGCAAAATATTTGGCAACGTCGTTGGCAATCGAGAACGTTGTGAGCGCGCCTCGTGATCGGAAACCCAAGATACCACAGCAGCGCCTAGAGGATCACCTCGGCCGTAAAATGCCGCCCTTGTACGCCTCGCCGCTGCCCATCGCCACCACGCCGCCTTCTAGGTCAAGAAGGCGCAGGGTGGTGGCGGCAGCACACCCTTGCCCGGCGGCGCCGGGGCTGCGGCTGTCGAGGAACTAAACCGGCCGAATTTCCCCTCGCCAGGCACGCAAAAGCCACAGCCTCACTTGCCGCGCCTCGCGCCTCGCGGCTCAGCACCAGCGCCGGCAATACTGAAGAATCGGCTACTAGGACCGTAGCCCGTCAGCGCTGCGATCAAGCTTAGGGGGCGCAGACGTCCCATTCATACGCACCGATCTCTACGCCAACGGCGCCAATGCGCGCGAAATCAGCGCTCCGGATATAATGTTTTCTCCCGCAACCGTGCGCCGTCCGGAACGGTTACGCCGATCATATCCCCTTCCCGGACGATCGCGGCAAGCTGTGCTTCATCCCAGCCTTCCGTTCCGGCCGGGCGCTGGGGCAGTACCATCCAGCGGTAATCCGCCGTGCTATCCACAACGCGCACCCTCACGTTGTCCGGCAGCAGGGTGCCCCATTCGGCGAGCACGCCCCTTGGATCACGCACCGCACGGGCGCGGTAGGCGGCCGACTTGAACCAGAAAGGCGGGTACCCGAGCACGGCGCGGGGGTAGCAGCTACAGAGAGTGCAAACGACAAGATTATGCACTAACGGCGTGTTCTCCAGCACTCCTAGCGGCGGCGCGCCACGGATCATAATTCCGAGCGTCTCGGCCGCCTTCGTGCCATCCTCCAGCAGCAAAGCGCGATAATCAGGCTCGAGCCAGCCCTTCGCGACCATGCGCGCACCCAGGGCTGGGCTGGCTTGCTCCGTCTTCGCAATCCGGTCCGCGATCTCGGCGTCCGTCAGCACGCCCTTCGCAATCAGCACCCGGCGCACCGCCGCGAGCAGAGCAGCGCTGTCGGTTTCCAAAAGGTTCATACCGGCTCCAGCCAATGCTCGAAAATTTCCACCACAACCTCGTCGCCGGACCGGCCCTCGCCCCAGATCGAAGGCTGATCGAAGCGCACGTGATAGAGCGGGATAACCGGCGCCGTCCGGGCAAAGGCCAGATCCTCTGGGTTCGGAAACGCGCCGAGGGGACGGACCACCTCGCCCCGCATGCCACGTAAGTAATGCGGCGTGCGGATATGGACCGGCCCGCGCGTCTCGGGCCAATCATCGCGCACCCGCACCGCCGTCCCCGCTGCGAACCCGGTCATTGCCCCTCCAATGCCGCCCGCAGCTCCGCCTCTGTCACCACGCCACGGCGCAACATGTTATCCGTGATCGAGCGGATCCACCTCTGATAGTACGAAAGGCGGTGGTAGTCCTCCTCGGGAATAGCCTCGATCCCCCGCCGCAGCTCATCGGTGGTCATTAATTTTTTGGCCGCCAGCACCTGCCGGATTGCATCCACCTCCCGGTCGAAATCCGTGAGGATATGCGGTTCCTTGTCGATGGGCTCGCAGAGGAATTTCGATACGCCGCCCAGGTCGTGATGGGCGCGGAACAGGTCTTTGTCCATCGGAGAAGCTTAGACCATGCCGCCGCAGAGCGAAATCGGGTGCGGAGAACCAGCCTGCGGCTAAATACGTTCACTCAAAACCCGCCAGTGCACGCCATTGCTGCTCGCTAATCGTGCGTACCCCAAGCTCACTGGCCCGGCGCGCCTTCGATCCAGCATCGGCGCCCAACACCACGAAATCCGTTTTCTTGGAGACCGTGTCGGTCACCTTCGCCCCAAGCGCCTCGGCGCGGGCCTTCGCCTCTGGCCGGGTCATGGTCTCGAGCGCGCCGGTAAAGACGATGGTCTTGCCTGCGAGTGCGCTGTCCGACGCTTCGGCCGAGGGGGCGCCAATAACGGTGATCAAGCCGGCAAGCTCATCCAAGACTGCGATGTTTCGCGGCTCGGCGAAGAACTCCACCAGCTCCTCCGCGATTGCCGGGCCGATGCCGACAATGCTTTCCAGCTCCCCGCGTGCCTCCGAGCCAGGAACAGTAGCCGCCTTCATTTCTTGAAACCAATGGTCGTAGCTGCCATAATGACGGGCGAGCAACTTGGCGTTGGTTTCGCCGATACGGCGGATACCGAGCGCATAGATGAAGCGGTCCAGGGAAATCCGCCGCCGTGCTTCTATCGCCCGGGTCAGGTTGCGTGCCGAGGTATTGCCCCAGCCTTCCCGGCTGGCGATCTCGGCCTCGCGCGCAGGCAACCGGAAAATGTCGGCCGGGGTGTGCAACCAACCCAGCGCATAGAACGCGGCGATGGTCTTATCCCCGAGCCCCTCGATATCGAAGGCCTGGCGCGAGCAGAAATGGATCAGCCGCTCCACGATCTGCGCCGGACAGATCAACCCCCCCGTACAGCGGCGGACGGCTTCGCCGGGGGGGCGAACCGCGCGGCTATGGCAGGCGGGGCATTCCTCCGGGAATAGGAACGGCTTGAGACCCGGCGGGCGGCGTTCGGTTAGAACCGAGACGATTTGCGGGATCACATCGCCGGCGCGCTGCACGACCACCGTGTCTCCAACCCGTATGTCTTTGCGCGCGATTTCGTCTTCGTTATGCAACGTAGCGCGTTGTACGAGCACGCCGCCCACATTGACCGGCTCAAGCTCGGCAACCGGGGTCAGCGCGCCGGTCCGGCCGACCTGAACCCGGATCGCCTTCAGAACGGTCGTCGCCTGCTCGGCGGGGAATTTCCAGGCGACCGCCCAGCGCGGCGCCCGGCCGACGAAGCCCAGGCGCCGCTGCAGCCCGAGATCATCGATTTTGTAAGCGACGCCGTCGATATCGTAGCTGAGCTGCGACCGCGCATTGGCAATCCGGTCCTGGAAGGAAGCGGCCTCATCCTCCGTGTTCAGCAAGGCAGAAAGCGGGTTGACCGCAAATCCCCATTCCTTGAGGCGCTCGAGAAACGCCCAGTGCGTGTCAGCGACCGGCTCACTGATTTCGCCCATCGCATAGACAAACAGTGAGAGTCTTCGGCCCGCCGTAACCGAAGGATCGAGCTGCCGCAAGCTGCCGGCTGCCGCG